>CAVDLK010000001.1:0-26974 GCA_963609745.1 Erysipelotrichaceae bacterium
TTATCTGGCAGTATAACAATTGGCGAAATAAGTGTCTTTCTAAATTATGCTTCAAGTTATGGTAAACCATTTAATGAAATATCTTCAGTAATTGGTGAGTTACAAAATTCATTAAATTGTGCAGCTCATATTTTTGAACTTTTAGATGAAAAAGAGGAAATTGAAGATAAAGATATTATTAACTTTAAGGCAAAGGGTGATGTAAGTTTTAATAATATTAGTTTTGGTTATACTAAGGATAGAATTTTATTTAAGGATTTCTCTTTAGATGTTAGAAGTGGCCAACATATCGCAATTGTTGGACCTACTGGTGCTGGTAAGACTTCTTTAATTAATTTAATAATGCGTTTCTATGATGTAAATGATGGTTCTATCACTATTGATGATATAGATATTAGAAATTTGAATCGTTATGATTTAAGAAAAAATTGTGGTATGGTCTTACAAGAAACATGGTTAAAATCTGGGACAATAAAGCAAAATATTGCTTATGGTAATGTTAATGCTAGTGATGAACAGATTATTGAGGCTGCTAAGAAGGCTCATGCCCATAACTTTATTATGCGTTTACCTAATGGTTATGATACCTATATTAATGAAAATGGTTCATTATTATCACAGGGTGAAAAACAATTATTATGTATTGCTAGAGTGATGCTTAATTCACCAAGTATTTTAATATTAGATGAGGCTACATCTTCTATTGATACTAGAACAGAGATTAATATTCAAAAGGCTTTCTATAAGATGATGAAGGGTAAAACTAGTTTTATAGTTGCCCATCGTTTATCAACTATTAGGGATGCTGATATTATCTTGGTAATGGATAATGGTGATATTAAGGAATCAGGAAGTCATGAGGAGTTATTAAAGAAGAAGGGTTTCTATTATAATCTCTATCATTCACAATTTAAGAATGTTTAAGGTCCTATGGACCTTTTTCTTTACAAGAATTAACTTCAACAGGTGATGTTATTACTACTGTTGCCACAATCCAAATGCTATAGGTTATGCACCTTTAGCTTCAGTTAAAAATACTGTAAAGACTTTAATAATTAACGGTATAGTTCCAATTGAAGGTGGTAATTGTGGAAAGACTTATAAAAGAACAATTTAAAGGTATTAATAATATAGAAGTTGTTGAATCTATTATGAATAATAATAACGGATATATTACTTCAAAGTATCTGGACGCTATTGGAATACATAGAATGTATCTAAATATAATGCAAAAAAATGGCCTTATAGAAAAAGTTGCTTCTGGTATTTATATGGATGTTAATAAAGTTGAAGATAGTTATTATACTTTTAGTCTAAGCATGCCTAATACAATTTTTTCGCATATGACCGCCCTTTATTTTCATGGGCTTTCTATTAAAGCTCCAAATGATAGATACGATATTACTATTAGAAAAAACTATAATAATGTACATCTAAAAAATCACGAAGTATTTTATGTATCAAATGATATATATGAGCTAGGCCTTAGCGAAGTAAAAACACCTATGGGGAATAAAGTAAGAGCTTATGATGTTGAACGATGCATATGTGATATTATCAAGTCTAAAAAAAGAATGGATTCAGAACTTGTTAAATATTCAATCAAAGCATTTCTTAAGGATAAAGATAAAGATCTACTTAAACTATCAAATTATGCTGAAAAAATGGGAATAAAAGAAGAAGTAATGAATTATATAGAGGTTTTCTATGAATAGTAGGCAATTAAAAGACAGATTAAAGAATGTTTCCAAAGAGAAAAACGTAGATTTTACACACTGCTTAGACTTTATATGTATGATAGGTTTATAGAAAGGCTTTTATTAAGTAAATATAAAAATAATTTCATTCTAAAAGGCGGTTTTATTTAAGTGTATTATTTGGAGTTGAGAATAGAACTACCATGGATATTGATACTGCTTTTAGAAATGCTGATTTTAATGAGGAAACAGTAGTTAGAATGATTAAAGAAATAATATCCATAGAAATAGATGATAATACTAGTCTTAATTATTTAGGAATATCTCCAATAAGAGACGAAGATGAATATGGTGGTTTTAGAGTTGATATCCAAGTTAACATAGAGAATATTAGAGAAAAATTTCGTATTGATATAGCAACAGGAGACCCTATTACTCCTAAAGAAATAAGTTACCAATATAAGCCAATTCTAAGTGAAAACTATGTAAAACTTTGGGCATATAATATAGAAACTGTATTGGCTGAAAAAATAGAAACAATTTTAAGTAGAGTAGAATTAAATGGAAGAATGAGAGATTTCTATGATGTTTATTTAATTTATACAAAAGATTGGAACTGTGTTAACTTAGATCATTTTAAAGAAGCAATTGAAGTAACATTTAATAAAAGGGGATATTCCGGTAATCCGATGTTGACTTTAAATTTGATTATGGACAGTAGTGTTCTTAAAGAAAGATGGAAGAGTTATCAAAAGAAATACAATTATGCAAGCAATATAGAATTCGAAGAAATAATAGTTTGCTTAAAGAAAATTATTAATGAAGTTATGTAAAAATTTAGTGACGAAATAGTACAAAAATAACCCAAAATTATTGAATTGTGGCTTGAAATGAGGTACCATAGTAAAGCATCGATATACCATAGACAGTAACGGGTTTATCCTTAATAATGTTACCGAGGTTGAGAAGATTGTTTTTTCAAGGCCTGTCTATGTATAGATAGGCCTTTATTTTATGTGTATATGGGTGTTAGAAAGAGGAAATATGAATCAAGCTGTATTAAGCGCAAAGCAAGCATTAGTTACAGAAATTTCTGATAAAATCAAGAATTCTGATTCAACTGTTGTTTGCGAGTATCGTGGTCTTAGCGTTGCTGAAGTAACTGAATTAAGACGTAATTTAAGAGAAGAAAACGTTGAATTCAAAGTTTACAAGAACACTATGGTTGAAAGAGCATGTGAAGATTGTGGCTATGAAGCATTAAAAGATGTTCTTGCTGGTCCTAACGCATTTGCTTTCTCTAAGGATGCAACTGCTCCAGCTAGAGTATTAGCTAAGTTCGCGAAAAAACACAAAGCATTAGTACTTAAATCAGGTATCGTTGAAGGTAAGGTTGTTGATGAAAACACAATTAAAGAATTATCATTACTTCCTAACCGTGATGGTATGTTATCTATGTTACTAAGTTGCTTACAATCACCAGTTTCTTCATTCGCAAGAGTTGTAAAGGCTGTTGCTGATGCTAAGGAGGCTGGATCTAGCGCTCCAATTGAGGAGCCAAAGGCTGAAGAAGCCGCACCTGCAGAAGTTGCATAATAAAGAAAGAGGAGAAAAAAATTATGGCAAAATTATCACATGATGATATCTTAGCTTACTTAGAAGAAGCAAGCATTCTAGAATTAAATGATTTAGTAAAAGCAATTGAAGAAAAGTTTGGCGTTACTGCTGCTGCACCTGTAGCTGTTGCTGCACCTGTTGAAGCTGTTGCTGAAGGTCCAACATCTGTATCAGTTATCTTAAATCACTTTGGTGATGCAAAGACTGCTGTTATCAAAGTCGTTAAAGAAATCACTGGCCTAGGCTTAGTTGAAGCTAAGGGTTTAGTTGATAAATGTCCAAGTCCAATCAAAGAAAATATTAGTGTAGATGAAGCTGAAGAAATCAAAAAGAAACTAGTAGATGCTGGAGCATCTGTCGAAATCAAATAATTAAACAATGTCTCATTATTATACAGATAATAGCAATCTTTCTAGTGATAGAAAAGAATTTGATTATTACTTTGATAATGAGGTTTTCCGTTTCACTACTGATATTGGCGTTTTTTCTAAAAAGGGCGTTGATTATGGTAGTTATATCTTAATTAAAAGTATTTATAAGTTTAATTTAGGAAACTCTTTTCTTGACTTAGGTTCAGGATATGGACCTATTGGAATTATTATCAAGCGTTTTAATCCAAATCTTGAAGTAGAAATGGTTGATGTTAATTCTAGGGCAGTTGAGTTAGCTGAATTAAATGCAAAAAATAACAAGACTGATATTAAGGCTTATTTATGTGAAGATATACTTGGCATCAATCATAATTTTGATACTATTGCACTTAATCCTCCCATTAGGGCAGGTAAGGTTGTAATATATAGTCTTTATGAAAAGGCTAGTATGAAACTTAATGTGGGTGGTCATCTATATATTGTGATTAGAAAGGCACAGGGGGCAAACTCTTCTATAAGTAGGCTTGAAACACTATTTAAAACAGTTAGGGTAATTAATAAGGATAGCGGATACTATATTATTGATTGTCATAACTAAACTACACTAATTATTTGAAAGGACGGCGCACATGAAACAAACTTATAAAGAAGTACAATTGGGTAAGCATTCTACTCGCCGTGACTATTCCAAGGTAAGTGGCACTTTAGAGTTGCCAAACCTAGTAGAGGTACAAACAGATTCCTTCAAGTGGTTTACAACTGAAGGTATCAAGGAAGTATTTGATGATATTTATCCAATTCAAAACTATAGCGGAAACATTCGTTTAAGATTGTTAGATTATGAATTCGGTGAGCCCGAACATACTGTAGCTGAAGCGAAATACCGCGAAGAAGATTACAAGGCCAAATTAAATGCGAATATGGAACTTGAAATCGTTGATGAGGAAACTGGCGAAGTCATTACAAGAAAAGAACAAGTATTTTTAGGCGATTTTCCAATGATGACTCCTACTGGTACTTTCATTATCAATGGTGCTGAAAGAGTTATTGTTTCGCAAATTGTAAGGTCTCCTGGCGCTTACTTTGATTCTTCAAACGATGATAAGACTGGTAGGGAGAACTTTTCTGGCGAATTAATCCCATCACGTGGTACTTGGTTGGAATTCTTTACTGATGATAAGAAAAACGCTACTGGCAGATTATTAAATATGTCAGTTGATAGAAAGCGTAAGATTTTATCAACTATCTTATTAAAATGTATTGGTTTCTCTTTAAACTTGGAAAAGGGAGAAAATGCTTTTGATTTAGATAAGGTTAAGACTTTTATCAAGTCTATGGGTTTAGATGTTTATGATGATTTAATTAATCAAAATGATGATAGAGAATTCTTAAACATTTATGAAGCAATTTATACTTCTTTCCTTGGTGCGTATGAAGAAGTAGTTAATACTCTTCAATCTGATAAAACAAAGACTACTGATGCTGCATTATTAGAAATGCATAAGAACCAAAAGGCTGATGAAGTTCCTACAGTCGAAGGTGCTGCAAGTTTAATGAATGCTAAGTTCTTTGATCAAAAGAAATACGATTTAACCAAAGCTGGTAGATATAAGTTAGGAAAGAAATTGAGTGTCGTTGATCGTATAGAACATCATACATTAGCTCAAGATGTATATAAAGCAGATGGTTCTATATTATTTAAAGCTGGAACACATATTGAAAAAGCTGAACGTAATATCTTAAGAGAAGAATTAGCTAAAGGTGGACATGTTGAAGCATTCCCATTTAGACATTCATTCTCTCATCCTAATACTATTGAAGTTGAAACTTCAAACAAGTTAGCTATTATTGGTAGAGTTCTAGCAAACGATATTATTACTAAGAAGATTAGTTACTACATCGGTACAGTTTTAACTGCTAAGGATGTAGATATTATTGCTAAGGAAGTTGATAAGATTAGAGTTTATTCTTCTATTAGTGCAACCGAGGTTGAACTAAATAAGGATAACTTTGATTCTATTATGGATTATGGTCAAAGATTATTTGTATTAGCGAGATTAGTTGATACAGATAATAAGGACATTATGGTTGATGATGAACAAGCTATGCCATATTACATTCCTGATGCTGATTCTTATATGTTAATGATTGACAAAGAAGAAGCAATCAAACAAAGAGTAATGGCTGGTGAAAAGATGACTGCTTGGTTAGTAGGTAGTGCTTGCCAAGTTATTAAGGTTGTTCATCCAGATGATCCAAATACAACAATTAAACTAATTGGTATTGACCCATTAAATGATAAGAAGTGTATCACAATGTCTGATATGATAGCATTCTATAACTATATGCTTACTATATTAGATGGTGTTGGTAGCACTGATGATATCGATATGTTGGGTAATAGAAGAATTAGAACCGTTGGTGAATTAATTCAAAATCAATTCCGTATTGGTCTTTCAAGAATGGAAAAGGCTGTTAAGGAAAAGATGTCTATTACTGAAGTTGAAGTTGCAACTCCTAAGATTTTAACTAACAATCGTCCATTGTCTGGTGCAATTAGAGAATTCTTCTCTTCTTCACAATTATCACAATTCATGGATCAACAAAATCCACTAGCAGAATTAACTAACAAGCGTCGTATATCTGCTTTAGGTCCAGGCGGTTTGACAAGAGAACGTGCTGGATTCGAAGTACGTGACGTTCATAATTCACACTATGGTAGAATTTGTCCAATTGAGACTCCAGAAGGTCAAAACATTGGTCTAATTTCTTACTTAACTACTTACGCTAAGATTAATGAATATGGTTTTATTCAAACTCCTTATCGTAAAGTAGATAAAAAGGGTAATGTATCTGAAGATTACATCTATCTAAGTGCTGATGATGAAAATGATTATATAATTGCCCAAGCAAATGAGGTTGTTAATGGCAAACTAGTAAATGAACAAGTAGTTGCTAGAAAAGCTGGTGAAACAATCATGGCTAATAGAGAAGATGTTGAATTAGCTGACGTTTCTCCTAAACAGATTGTATCTGTTGCTGCTGCATGTATTCCATTCCTAGAAAACGATGATGCTTCTCGTGCCTTAATGGGTGCTAACATGCAAAGACAAGCTGTTCCACTTCTAAGACCTCATGCACCTTATGTTGGTACTGGTATTGAAGCAAAGATTGCTAAGGATTCTGGTACTGGCCTAGTATGTCAACATGATGGTGTTGTAACTTATGTTGATGCTAGAAATATTACTGTTACTTCATTAGATGGTAAAAAGCATGATTATGCCTTAGAAAAATTCGCAAGATCAAATGCTGGTACATGTATCAACCATAGACCAATCGTCTCTTTAGGCGAAGAAGTTAAGGCTGGTGATATATTAGCTGATGGTCCATCTATGGATGATGGTGAATTGGCTCTTGGCCAAAACGTTACTATTGCTTTCATGACTTGGAATGGTTATAACTACGAGGATGCCATTATCATGTCTGAGAGAATGGTAAAAGATGATGTATATACTTCAATTCATGTTGATGAATATACTATTGAAAAAAGAAAGACTAAGTTAGGTGATGAAGAAATCACTAGAGATATTCCTAACGTTCAAGAAGGCGCATGCCGTAACTTAAACTCTAAGGGTATAGTTATGGTTGGTGCTGAAGTTAAGGAAGGCGATATCTTAGTCGGTAAAGTTACACCTAAAGGACAATCTGATTCTTCACCTGAAGAAAAACTATTATTAGCTATCTTTGGTGAAAAGTCACATGAAGTACGTGATAGTTCCTTAAGAGTTCCTCATGGCGGTGCTGGTATTGTTCAAGATATCAGAATCTTCAAGAGATCTGATGGCTATGATTTAGGTCCTGGTGTTACAGAAGTTGTTAAAGTATTCGTTGTTCAAAAACGTAAGATTTCTGAAGGCGATAAGATGGCTGGTAGACATGGTAATAAGGGTGTTATCTCTAAGATATTACCAATCGAAGATATGCCAATTATGCCTGATGGAACACCAATTGATATCATGCTTAACCCATTCGGTGTACCTTCACGTATGAATATCGGACAAGTTCTAGAAATTCATCTAGGTATGGCTGCTAAGACATTAAGCGAAAAATTAGGTAAACCAGTTAAATTTGCTACACCAGTATTTGATGGTATTACCAATGAAGAATTAATTGACATCATGAAGGAAGCTCAAGTTTCTCAAGATGGTAAATTAGTTTTACGTGATGGTAGAACTGGTGAACCATATGATGAAAGAATTGCCGTTGGTGTTATGTATATGATTAAGTTAGCACACATGGTTGATGATAAGTTACATGCTCGTGCAACTGGTCCATATTCACTAGTTACCCAACAACCATTAGGTGGTAAAGCACAAAATGGTGGCCAAAGATTTGGTGAAATGGAAGTTTGGGCACTAGAAGCTTATGGTGCTGCACATACACTAGAAGAAATCTTGACTATTAAATCAGATGATATTAATGGTCGTACAAGAACATACGATGCAATCATTAAGGGTAAGAAGATTCCTGAACCTGGTATTCCTGAATCATTCAATGTCTTAAAGAATGAATTACAGGCTCTAGCAATTGATATTAGATTACTAGATGAAAATGGAAATGAAGTTAGCGTTTCTAGAGAAGATGAAGATAAAGAAATAGAAACAGCTAAGGATGCAAATGTAGTCGAAGATACTGAAGGCTTAACTATTAAGGATTCATTAGAAGATGATGAAACTCCAGTTGCTGCAGCAGGCTTTGATTTAGATGATGAGGAGGAAATCTAAGATGGCAAAAAGATTTGAAGCTATTAAAGTAGGTTTAGCCTCTCCTGAGAGAATATTAGAGTGGTCTCATGGCGAAGTAACAAAACCAGAAACTATTAACTATCGTTCTCAAAAACCAGAACGTGATGGTTTATTCTGTGAAAGAATTTTTGGTCCAACTAAGGACTGGGAATGTTACTGTGGCAAATACAAGAAAGTTCGTTATAAGGGCGTAATATGTGATAGATGTGGTGTTGAAATCACAAAATCAAGTGTACGTAGAGAACGTATGGGCCATATTTCTCTTGCAGCTCCTGTTGCCCATATTTGGTACTTAAAGGGAATCCCTTCAAGAATGAGTTTTGTCTTAAATGTTCCACCAAAACAATTAGAGGAAATCGTTTATTTCGTATCTTGGATTGTAACTGATCCTGGTAATACTCCTCTAGAATACAAGCAAGTTTTAACTGAATTACAAGTTAGAGAAAATGAAGCTCTATATGGTAAGGATGCTTTCAAAGCACAAACTGGTGCTGAAGCAGTTAAAACGCTTTTGGAACAAGTGGATGTTGTTAAGGAAAAGAAAACATTACTTAAGGAACTTGAAAAGGCTCAAGGTGATAAACGTAAGAAACTTATCAAGAGACTTGAAACAATCAATGCTTTCGTTGAATCTGACAACAAGCCTGAATGGATGATTCTAACAGAACTTCCAGTCATTCCACCAGATTTAAGACCAATGCTTCAACTAGATGGTGGCAGATTCGCTACATCTGACTTAAACGATTTATATAGAAGAGTAATTACTCGTAATAATCGTTTAAAGAAATTATTAGAAATCGGTACTCCTAGTATCATCGTTCAAAATGAAAAACGTATGTTACAAGAAGCTGTCGATGCTTTAATTGATAACGGTCGTAGAGGTAATCCTGTTAAGGGTTCTGGTAATAGACCTCTTAAGTCTTTATCACACTCTTTAAAGGGTAAACAAGGTAGATTTAGACAAAACTTACTAGGTAAGCGTGTCGACTTCTCAGGTAGATCAGTTATCGCCGTTGGACCAGATCTTAAGATGTACCAATGTGGTATCCCAAGAGAAATGGCTATCCAACTATATAAACCATTTGTAATCAATGAACTAGTAAATCAAAAGATTGCTCAGTCACCTAAATATGCTGAGAAGATGATTGATAAACTAGATCCACAGATTTGGGATGTACTAGAAGAGATTATGGATAATCATCCAGTATTCCTAAATAGAGCTCCTACTTTACATAGATTAGGTATTCAAGCATTCAAACCTAAACTAGTTGAAGGTAGAGCAATCAGATTACATCCATTAGTATGTCCTGCTTTCAATGCTGACTTTGATGGTGACCAGATGGCTGTCCATCTTCCTCTAACAGAAGAAGCTAGAGCTGAAGCAGAAATATTAATGATGGCTTCTAACAATATCCTTGGTCCTAAGGATGGTAAACCAATCGTTACTCCATCACAAGATATGGTTCTTGGTAACTTCTATCTAAATATGGAAGAAACTGCTGAAGAATTCTATGAACAAGCTGATGCTATTGAGGCTTTAGGCGATAAGCAAAGAGCACAAGTATGGAGAACATATGGTGATAACGAAGGTCATGTTTATAAGGATGTTAATGAAGCTTTAGTTGCTTATAATGAAAAGGTTGTCCACCTACATACTCGTATTGCTGTTCCAGCAAAATCAGTAGGTAAGACTTGCTTTACAAGTAAGCAAAATGGTATGTACCTAGTTACTACCATTGGTAAATTAATATTCAACAGTGGTTTCCCAGCAGATTTCCCTTATGTCAACTATGTTGATGGAAATTCTTTAAAGAAAACTGCAGATGATTGTTTTGTACCAATTGGAACTGATATTAAAGCATATTTCAAACAAGCTCCAGTTCATGGCGAACTAACAAAGAAAGCTTTAGGAAAAGTAATCGCTGAAGTATTCGCTAAATACAAGACTGAGGGTTCTGCACCTATCCTTGATAATATTAAGGATTTAGGTTTCAAATATTCTACAGTTGCTGGTATGACAATATCATTGTCTGATATTAATGTTGCACCAAATAAACAAAAATTCGTTGATGAAGCAAAAGCAAAAGCAGATGTATTACATAACTTATTAGAAAGAGGTCAATTAACTCTTCCTGAATGGGAAAAACATTTCTCTAAACTATGGTCTGATACAACAAATGCTATTGGTGATGATGTTATGAACAATCTATCAAGAAAGTCACCAATATCTATGTCATTTACATCAGGTGCCCGTGGTAATAAGTCTAACTTTACACAACTTGCTGGTATGCGTGGTTTGATGGGTAGACCTACTCAATCAAAATCAAAGAAGGAATATCAACCATCAATTATTGAAGTTCCTATTTATTCTTCATTCCGTGAAGGTTTAAATATGTCAGAATTCTTTATTTCTACCCATGGTGTTAGAAAAGGATTAACTGATACTGCCTTAAAGACAGCTGAATCTGGTTACTTAACTAGAAGATTAGTTGATGTAGCTCAAGATGTCATGATTATGGAAGAAGATTGTCATACTGACCAAGGCTATTATGTTGAAGATGTAATAGATCAAAAGAATAATACTGTTATTGAAAAATTCTATGACCGTATTGTTGGTAGATTTGCTAAGGAACAAATCGTTGACAAGAAGGGCGAAGTTATCGTTGATGAAGATGAATTCATCGATGAAGATATCGCTGACAAGATTATAGCTGCTGGCTATAAGAAGATGTATATAAGAAATGCCTTTGTATGTAAATGCAAAGATGGTATCTGCCGTAAGTGTTATGGTAGAAACATGGCAACTGGTAAACTAGTTGAAAATGGTGAAGCTGTAGGTATTATGGCTGCTCAATCAATCGGTGAACCTGGTACTCAATTAACAATGCGTACTTTCCACTCTGGTGGTGTTGCCAACGCTAGTGATGATATTACTCAAGGTTTACCACGTGTTGAAGAACTATTCGAAGCACGTTGTCCTAAGAAGCCTGCTGTTTTAGCTAAGATTAGTGGTGAAATCACTAAGATTGAAGAACAAGAAGATCACTCATATGTTGTAGAAGTTTCTAATGATAAGGAAACAATTGCTCATAGATGTGGTATTAACCAAACTATTAGAGATTGGTTCAAAGTTGGTTCTAAAGTTAAGGCTGGTGAAAAGTTAACTGAAGGTAATGTTGATCCTAAGGAATTACTTTCTATTGCTGGTGTAAAGGCAGTTCAAGATTACATTTCTAAGGAAGTTAAGAAAGTTTATGCTGTAGCTGGTATTGATATTTCTGATAAGCACGTTGAAGTAATTATCAAACAAATGCTTAAGAAGGTTATTGTCATTGAACCAGGTGATTCAGAATTATGTGCTGGTCAAACTATTTCTTTAAGAAAAGTTACTGCCTTAAATAATGATTTATTAATTAATGGTCATACTCCAGCTAAATTCGGACCATTATTGCTTGGTATTTCAAAAGCTTCTGTTGAAACTGATTCATTCTTATCAGCTGCATCATTCCAAGAAACTACTAAGGTTCTAACTGATGCTGCTGTAAATGCTAAGGTTGATAACTTATTTGGTATCAAGGAAAATGTTATTATCGGTAAGCCAATCCCTGCTGGTAGTGGTTCTAAATTTGATAGAGAAACTACTAGATTAATCAAGGAAAGAGCTGCTGAACTTGATGCAATTAGAGAAGCTAAACTTGAAGCATCTATGGAAGAAACAAGACTTCCTGCTGAGGTAGTTGGTGATGAAGATGATGACCTTGATGATGTCAAGGCTAAGGATTCAGAAACAATTGCCATTGAAGAAGCTGAATAAGCAATCAAGGTGTCTACAAAATAGGCACCTTTTTTATTTTGTCTAAATCAATTAAAATAGTCTTATGACATATATATTGATACTTATTAATGTAGTTATTTTTATCTTAATAAATAAGAATAAACTATATGTTGATGATTTAGATTCATCTTATTTGTGTGTATTTGTTAGAAAACAATATTATCGTTTGATAAGTAGTGGCTTTGTTCATGAACAGCCAATGCATCTATTATGTAATATGTATTCTTTACTTAATATTGGTAGAGTAATGGAATCTTATTATGGGCCTATTAGGTTTGTGGTTATATATCTATTATTACTAATACTTGGTGATGCATTATCATTATTATCAAGACATAATGCTAGTGATGATTATACTTGTTCAATTGGAGCATCAGGGGCAATATGTGGATTAATTGGTATTTATTTCATCAAATTATTCCTTGCCTTTGGAATGGGTTCTCTATATGATATCGCAAGTTCTCTAATTCCAATGATAATCATGTCCTTTATGCCAGGAGTTGATTATAAGTCCCATTTCTATGGTTTAATAGTAGGCGGAATTATTGGTTTTATATTTTAAAAAATCCTTATTAACTTAAGGATTTTTCTTTGGATTTTTAATTATTTTATATAGAAGCGTAACAATATTTAATATTGTAAAGGCAATTACTAATGCGGTTAAGATAATTATTATGTATCTTAATAGACCTGTTTCATACTTACCAATCCAGGTATATAAGATTAATGAAATGATAGTTAGAATAATAATTATCATTATTAATCTTCCAAAACTATAGTCTTTAGCATTATATACGATGTAGTTGTCTTTGTTTTGCTTGTTGAAATCACTAGTTTCAGGAAGTTTCTTGAGAAACTTAAAGTAGAAGAGAAGGCTTGTTACAAGATAAAAGCCAACACCAACTATAGAAGCAATTAGATAACTATCTTTAGCTACTATTATGATTAGAGTAGCTAATAAGAGAGCACCATACATTCTTAAAGAATAGTTGTAATATTCATTGGCATATGAGTTTGTGATAACACGTCCCTTTTTTAAGAAGTGATCATAGTAGACAGTTCTTCCTTTGCTGTCTTTATATAGATTTGCACCTTGAAGTTCATCTGCAGTATAAGAATTTTTTATTTTCATGGTTTTATTATATAACTTGCATATATTAAAAAATATTAGAAAACAGATGTATAATTAAGTGCGATGGAAAATATTATTGAACTTAGAAACATTAAATGTAATGTTGAAGCAAGTGATTGGGAAGATGCTATTAGAAAAGCAGGTGAATTATTAGTAAAAGATGGTAAGATATCTTCTCAATATATTGAAAATATGATTGAATCAGTTAAGACTTTGGGACCATATATTGTATTAATGCCAGGTTTTGCTTTAGGTCATTCTGAACCATGTCCTGAGGTATATGAATCTTCATTATCATTAATTACTTTAAAAAATGAAGTATCTTTTGGTAGTCCTAATGATCCTGTTAAGGTAGTAATGTGTTTAGCTTGTAAGGATAAGGAGTCTCATATCTCAAAGATTCAAGCAATTGCGACAAAATTAATGGAAGACAATGCTATTGAAAAGATTTTAGCTTGTCAAAATGAAGAAGAATTATTTAAATTTTTTAATTAAATTGGTTAATACACCTAAGGTGTTTAACAGGCTTTGCCTAATATAAAGAAATGAGGGACAAATTATGAAACCAAAAATTCAAGCTGTGTGTGGATATGGTTGTGGCTCTTCTTTGATGCTAAGAATGGCTATTGATGATGTCTGTAAGAAACATGGCTTAGAGGCAGAAACCTTCTGCGGGGACGTTGGTACATGCCTATCAAATCCATGCGATGCTATCTTTATCTCTAGAGATTTAGGTGATCGTATCATTGACAGAGCAAAAATGCCTGTCATTATCGTTGACAACTTTATGTCAAAAAAAGAAGTCGAAGAAAAAGTATTGGCTTACTTTGAAACTTTGAAATAGTCGGAGGAAAATATGAACGCTATTCTTGATTTTATTATTAATCAAATATTCGGCCAAGGTGCAATTTTCCTAGCTTTAATTGCTTGCGTTGGTCTATTATTACAAAAGAAACCTGCATCTGATGTAATCCGTGGTACTGCTATGACAGCTATCGGTTACTTCGTATTAAATACAGGTACTGGTTTAATTACTGGTTCTTCAGTTGATGGTATTATTGGAGCTTTCTCAACAATGATGGGCTCTGCATCATCAAGTGATGTAACATTTGATGCAACTCAATATGGTACTCAAATTGGTATCGTTATGATTCTTGCATTCGCTATTAATATTCTAGTTGCTAGATTTACTAAGTGGAAATCAATTTTCTTAACAGGACATATGTTATATTGGTTCCCATATGTATTCGTTGCAGCTGGTGTTGATGCTGGATTAACTGGCGGCAAACTTATCGTTGTTGCTGCTATATTCACAGCTCTTTATATGATTATTTCCCCTAACCTAATGGCACCACTAGTAAAAGAAGCTACTGGTGATGATTCATTCACAATTGGTCACCCTACAACAATCCTTTCATTAATCGCTGGTTTCTTAGGCAAAGTATTTGGCGATAAGTCTAAATCTACAGAAGATTTGAATTTCCCTAAGAGTTTAGGTTTCTTAAGAGAAGTTCCTATCACTGGTTCTATCGTTATCGCTATTACATATATTGTTATGTACTTTGTATTAAAAGCAAATGGTTTAGATCCTGCAGCTGTTTGGGGTTCAAATCAAATGTTTACTTATATCTTCACACATTCAATTTACTTTGGTGTTGGTATGACTATCATGCTTCAAGGTGTACGTATGGTTATCGCTGAAATCGTTCCTGCATTCAAGGGTATTGCTGAAAAGGTTGTTCCAGGTGCTATTCCTGCACTTGACTGTCCAGTTATCTTCGGTACAGCTCCTAATGCATTAATTTTAGGTTTCATCGTTGCTATGATAACTTCAACTATCACTATCATCATCGTTGATGGTGCTGCTATGTTCACTCCTGCAATCGTTCCACTTGTATCAACTTGTTTCTTTGAAATCGGTTGTGCTTCTATCATCGGTAATGCTACTGGTGGTATCAGAGGTTGTGTTATCGGTTCAGCAGTATGTGGTATTATCATGGTATTCTTAGTTGGATGGGGCAACCTATTCTTCCAAAACACTATCGCTAACTGGCTATTAGTATTCGGTGGCCAAGACTTCTCTCTATGGGGAATCATCGTTGGTCTAGTTTCTAGATTATTAGCTTAATTGATAGTAAATTAAGAAAACTTGAAAAGGTGGATTATTTCCACCTTTTTTAATTGTTAAATGTAAAATGATATAATCTAACTTGCTATAAATATAAGGTTAAAGATGAACGATAGAGTTATTGAAATTATTACAAATTCATTTCCTAAAATATTAGAACTTGGTATAAAGGTATCAATACCTTTAGCCATTGCTTCTTTCTTATTAGCATTTTTAATATCAGTTGTAGTTGCCTTTATACAATATGCTCATATTAAGGTTTTAACACCTTTAACAAGATTCTATATTTGGATAACTAGAGGAACACCACTACTTGTACAGCTATATATATTCTTTTATGGTTTACCTAATTTTGGTATAACCTTAAATCCAATATTTTGTGCTATTTTAGTTTTGGGATTAAATGAGGGTGCATATATGGCAGAAACAATGCGTGCAGCACTTGAAGCGGTACCAAGTGGTCAAATGGAAGCTGGATATTGCGTAGGCATGAAGTATTTACAAATAATGAATAGAATTATTTTACCTCAAGCTTTAAGAACTGCTTTTCCTTCTCTTATGAATTCTTTTATTGCTTTAATTAAAGATTCTTCAATGGCTTCCACAATTACAGTTGTTGAAATGTTTAGACAAGCACAAATTGTTAATGGTAGAGTATTTGAACCATTTATTCTATATTTAGAAGCAGCCTTTATTTATTTGCTTTTCTGTTCAATTGCTTCATATCTACAAAAACAAGTTGAGAAAAAGCTTAATTTTTATGGAGGTGTCAAATGATTGAAGTAAAAAATCTACATAAAAGTTTTGAAGGTAATGAAGTTTTAAAAGGTATTGATTTTAAAATAAATGAAGGTGATGTTATTGCAATTTTAGGTCCTTCGGGTAGTGGTAAAACTACTATATTAAGGTGTATTAATTTTTTAACTAGGGCTGATAAGGGTAGTCTAATATTTGATGATAAGGAATATGATTTAACTACTATTTCAAATAAAGATATTTTAAATATTCGTAAAAAGACAGGCTTTGTTTTTCAAAACTATAATTTATTTCTAAACAAAACAGCTTTAGAAAATGTTACTGAGGGTTTACTTGTTGCCCGTAAGATGAATAAGGAAGAAGCTAAGAAAAAGGCTATAGCAGCTTTAGAAAAGGTTGGTATGGGCCAAAAATTAGACTATTATCCATCTAAATTATCTGGTGGTCAACAACAGCGTGTGGCTATCGCTAGAGCCTTAGCATATGAACCAGAAGTAATTTATTTTGATGAACCAACAAGTGCTTTAGACCCTGAGTTAATAAATGAAGTACTAAATGTTATGAAGAATTTAGCACAAAGTGGCATCACGATGGTTGTTGTTACTCATGAAATGTCTTTTGCGAAAAATGTTGCTGATAGGATATTATTTGTGGAAGATGGAAAAATTATCGAAAATAAGGATTCAAAATCTTTCTTTGAATCTTCAGATAATGAAAGAATTAATCGTTTTATAAAAAATGTAAGTGAAAGGATATAAAAATGAAAAAATTATTTACTTTATTATTCAGTTTATTAATTATTTTTTCTTTAAGTGCTTGTGCATCTAAAGAAGAAAATAAGGACCAGGATTTATTAAGTGAGATTAAAGAAAAGGGTGTTATTACAATTGCAACAGAGGGTGATTGGTCTCCTTATACATATCATGATGAAGAAACTGATGAACTTGTTGGTTTTGATGTAGAACTTGGTAAATTAATTGCTGAAAAGTTAGGTGTCAGTGCAGAATTTAAAGAAACTGATTGGGATTCTATTTTAGCGGGAGTAGAATCTGGTATCTTTGATTTAGGTATTAATGGTATTACTTATACTGAAGAAAGAGCTAAATCTTTTAACTTTAGTGATCCTTATCTTTATGATCAAACTGTTTTAATTGTTCTTGAAGATAATGATGATATTAAATCTTTTGAAGATTTAAAGGGTAAGGTATCAACTAATTCACCTGGTTCAAGTTATGCGCAAATGGGTGAAGAATATGGTGCAACTGTAAAATATATCACTACTTTTGCTGATACAATTCAACTTTTACAAAGAGGTGATGCAGATGCTACAATCAATGCTCTTGCTGTATATAATGATTACATAAGAGAAAAAGGTGAAGATGCTGGTATTAAGGTTGTTGATCGTACTGATCCTGAAAAAACAGTAGTAGCAACACAAAAGTCTGATAGCACAAATACTTTGATTGCTGAAATAAATAATATATTACAAGAATTTAGAGATGATGGCACATTAACAAATCTATCAAATAAGTATTTTGCTTATGATGCTACCGTAGAACCAGTAAGTGAATAAAATATCAAGAGGCAACAATTGTTGCCTTTTTTAATATTTATTTTTTATATATAATCAAAATAAGAAAAAAAGTACTAGAGCATTATTGGTAGTAACGACTATTTTAAGTTTCATGTTACTTATTACCAGCATATTGGCAATTCGTTATTATAAAGAAAGTAAAGAAGTTGCAGCGTGTGAATTAATAAATACTAAAACAATTTATTTAGCGATTAATGAATCAATTACTATTGATATAGATAAAGATATTGATTCAGAATATATTACATATGAGAATGGTATATTAACAGGTATAAATGTTGGAGATACAATTGTTGATTTAGGTGATTGTAATAATCTTAAAATTGTTGTTACAAATTTATATACAAGAGAAACTTTAAATAATAATAAACAATACTTACCAGATAATAGATATACATATGAAGAAAATATCTTACTAGATGATGCATTAGAATACTATATAAATAATGCTGGTTATAAAACGCGTGCTGGTGTAGTAGAGGCTGCTAGATTTTTATTACTTAGATTTGAATATAAACTAAATTATTTCTATGAAAATGGAAGATTAGGAAAAACAGAAATTGAAGATATTTGTGATGGCGAAGGAAGATATTACCATTATGGTTTATATTTAAGTGAAGAAAAGTATTCAGAAATATCTGTTAGTTTTGAAGGTCCAGCATATTGGGGAAAACAACTATATTCATCAATAGTTGATGAAATGGAAGTTAATGGCTTAGATTGTAGTGGTTTTATATCTTGGGCTTTATATAATGCTGGATATGATTGTGGTGATATTGGTGCTGGGCCAAGTGATGATTGCTTAGATTTTAGTGATTTTGGAGAATCTACTTGTATTTATGATGTCGATTTCAACAAACTTAAGGTTGGTGACTTAGTAGGTTTTGATGGCCATGTTGCTATTATTATTGGTATGGATGAAGATAATATCTATATAGGTGAAGCTTATTGGGAAGGTGATTTACATGTATTAACACAAACTTATCGTGAATTTATTGAAGATTCTGATTGGGAATATGTTATGTATATGGATTCTTATTACCAAGGTGATGGCCAATTAAGTGATATGTGGTAAATAAGTGATCAAATTTGACATTCTAATTATTTTGATTTAGTATAAGTGAAAAGCATAGAAAAGAAGAGTACTTTGGATTTAGGTTGTAGAGAGTTCCTGCTTGGTGAAAAGGAATACTGATGTTTAAAGGAATATGGTCTTGGAGCTGCTGTCTCGATATTAGAGATAGACGTATGCACCCGTTATAGTGCTAAGATATGATTGTATCTGATGAGGCATAGCGATATGCGAATTAAGGTGGTAACACGTTCAAAGACGTCCTTAGGGATGTCTTTTTTGTTTAAAAAACGTTTCCTTTCCTTAAGTCTAGGATACAAGAAAAGGGAGGAAAGAAAGATGAAGAAGTTGTTATTAGCAGTATTAGTATTATTAGTTTTAGTAGGTTGTTCATCAAAACAAGAAGATGACAAGACAATCAGTGTTGCTTGTTCGCCTACACCTCATGCTGAAATATTAGAAAAGGCAGCTGAGATTTTAAAGGAACAAGGTTGGACTTTAGAAATTGAAGAGTTTGAAGATTATGTTCAACCAATTGAAGTTGTTGAATCTGGTGATGTTGATGCAAACTATTTTGCGCATGTTCCTTATTTAAATAATTACAATGAAAAAAAGGGAACTCATCAAGTAGTAGTTGCTAAGGTACATTATGAACCATTTGGTATTTATCCAGGTACTTCTAATACTTTAGATTTAAGTGATGATGTTACTAATGAAATAATTGTTCCAAATGATGGTACAAATGAAACAAGAGCATTATTATTACTTCAAGATATTGGTTTTATAACTTTACCAAGTGATACTTCAGCAGAGAGTATTGTTACAGTTAATGATGTAGTATCTTATGAAAAGAATATTAAGATTATTGAAATGGAAGCAGCTCAAATTGCTAGAGTTAGAGATTCTGCAGCTCTAGTAGTATTAAATGGTAACTATGCATTAGCAGCTGATTTAAATGTTTCAAAAGATGCTCTAGCTTATGAAAAGGCTGATTCTTCTGCAGCTCAAACATATGTAAATGTATTAGCTACTAAAGCTGATAATGCTGAAAATGAAGGTTTATTGGTTTTAAAGGAAGTATTAGAGTCTAAGGAAATTGCTGATTTCATTAATTCAAAATATGAGGGAGCTGTAGTGCCTTTTAACAATTATGATTAAGGTTAGTAACTTATATAAAACTTACGAAACAAAGGACAACATCGTTGAAGCATTAAACGATGTGTCTTTTGAAGTAGAAAAGGGAGAGATATTTGGCATTATCGGTTTATCAGGTGCGGGTAAATCAACATTAATTCGTTGTTTAAATTTCTTAGAAAGACCAAATAAGGGTACTGTTGAAATTGATGGTGAGGATTTAGCTAAATTATCTAATAAGCAACTTGCTTTAAAAAGAAGAAAGATTGGTATGATATTTCAATCATTCAACTTATTAATGCAAGAAAATGTTTTAGATAATGTTTGTTTTCCAATGACAATTGCTGGAGTTAATAAAAATGAGGCAAAAGAAAAAGCTTTGCATTATTTAGAGATAGTAGGTTTAAAAGATAAGGCTAAGGCATATCCATCGCAATTATCTGGTGGTCAAAAACAAAGAGTGGCAATTGCTAGAGTATTGGCAAGCAATCCTGAGATATTACTTTGTGATGAAGCTACAAGTGCATTAGATCCACAAACTACTAAATCCATATTGGATTTAATAAAAGATATAAATGAAAAATATGGTATTACTGTTGTATTAATTACCCATGAAATGAGTGTTATTCAAGAAACTTGTTCACGTTGTGTAGTGTTGGAAAATGGTCGTTTGATGGAAGAAAATACCGTAGAAGAGTTATTTAGACATCCTAAGACTAATGCTGCTAGAAAATTGATTTTTAATTCTAATAAACAGATTAAAAATATGGAAGGTGGCAGAATTATAAGAATTGCTTTTGAAGAATCTAATACATCTGAACCTGTTATTGCCAATTTAATATTAGAATTTAAGACTGCTGTTAATATTTTGGAATCTAATATTAATGATATTAATGGTAAGGCTAAGGGACAGATAATGATTCAACTTCCAAATGATGATGTTCTAGCAAATAAGATGATTGATTATTTGCATGCAAATGAATCAATTGTAGTAGATGAGGTTAAAGATTATGGGCAATAGTACAGTTGTAAATATGATTTTAGTAGGTGTTTTAGAAACACTATTGATGGTTGTTGTTGCCACTATTTTTGGTTATTTATTTGGTTTACCACTTGGTATTTGCTTATATATAAGTGATTCAGATGGTATTAAGCCAAATAAGGCGTTATATCGTATATTAGATTTTATTGTTAATATTGGTAGATCTATTCCATTTTTGATTCTATTAATCTTAATTATTCCTTTAACTAAATTAATAGTTGGTAAACCTTATGGTACGGTTGCAACTATTGTACCTTTAACAGTTAGTGCTATTCCTTTTATTGGTAGAATGGTTGAATCTAGTTTAAAGGAAGTTGATAAGGGCGTTATTGAAGCTGCTGAGTCTATGGGTGCTTCAACTTTACAAATAATAGTTAAGGTATTATTAGTAGAAGCTAAACCTTCTTTAATTAATGGGGCAACTATTTGTCTAGGAACAATTTTAGGTTATAGTGCTATGGCAGGAACAGTTGGTGGCGGTGGACTTGGTGATATCGCAATCAGGTATGGTTACTATCGTTATCAAACTGATATTATGATTATTACTGTTGTCATTATTGTTGTATTGGTACAATTATTTCAATATATTGGTAATATGTTGGCAATTAAATTAGACCATCGTAAAAATTTATAATGATACTTGTATCAAAATTCATGTAGTGCTAATATAGTTATGTCCATAAAGAGAGGTGGAGAGACAAGCTCTATGAATCCTCAGCAACCTGCTTGCAAGGTGCTAATGCTTGAATGATGGGTCTAGTAAATCATTTACCCATCAAATATGATGGGTTTTAATATTTATGGATAGAAAAGGGGAGAAAAATGAATAAAAAAGTATTTTCAACAAAAACTATTGTTGCAACTGGACTTGGAGCTGCATTGTTCCTAGTTCTATTTATGTTTGTTAAGGTACCATCACCTGTTGCTAACACAAACATTCAATTTGCTTATGGTGTATCAACATTCTTTGGTGCATTATTTGGTCCTATCTGTGGTGGCTTAGTAGCATTTGCTGGCCATGCTTTAAATGACTTCTTATCATATGGATCATGCTGGTGGTCATGGATTATTGCTTCTGGTGTTGCTGGTGTATTTGCTGGTATTCCTTACTTCAAATCAAATATTGAAGCTGGCGAAAAACCTGGCGTTTCATTCTATATTTGGAATGTTGTTGGTCATGCTGTTGCTTGGCTATTAGTTGCTCCAGTTCTTGATATCGTTATGTATGGCGAAGATAAGAGCTTAGTATTCTTACAAGGTATCACAGCCTTCATCGTTAATGCATTATCAAGTGTTATCGTTGGTGCAATCCTATCAATCGCTTATTCTAAGACAAGAACTTCAAAGGGAAGCCTAGACAAAGAATAATTCAAATGAGTCGGTGAAAGCCGACTTTTTGTATGCTTATTTTTTGTTATAATCTTTATGTATGAAAAACATTATTGAATTTAATAATTTTAGTTTCAAATACTTTTCTCAAAAGAATCCTACTTTAAAAAATATTAATTTAAAGATTAAGCAAGGAGAAAAGATTTTAATTGCTGGTTTATCTGGTAGTGGTAAATCAACATTGGGAAATTGTATCAATGGTTTAATTCCTTTTGTATATGAGGGTGAGATAAGTGGTGAATGTATTATTGATGGTAAAAACATTCAAGAAATGTCAGTTGCTGAATTGTCTAAAACAGTTGGTACAGTCTTACAAGATACTGATGGTCAATTTGTTGGTTTAACAGTTGGTGAAGATATTGCTTTCGCAATGGAAAATGATTGTGTTTCTTATAACGAGTTACATAGTAGAGTTGATGACATTGCTTCAAAGATTGATATTGTTGATTTATTAAAAAAAGCACCAGGAGAATTATCAGGTGGACAAAAACAAAGAGTATCTTTGGCTGGTGTATTAGTTGATGATGTAAAGATATTATTATTTGATGAACCTTTGGCAAATCTAGATCCTGCTACTGGTAAGAATACTATTGAATTAATTGATGAAATTGCGAAAAGGACTTCAGCTACAATTATTATCATTGAACATCGTTTAGAAGATGTTTTATATAAGAGTATTGATCGTATTATTTTATTTGATGATGGCAAGATAGTTAATGATTCTACTCCTGATGAACTACTTTCCACAAATAAATTAATTGAATCAGGTATAAGAGAACCACTTTATTTAAGTGCTATTAAGTTTGCTGGAGTGAAGGTAAATAAGGATGATCATCCTGGTTATATTGATTCATTAAAATTAAATGATGATGATAAAAATAAGATAAGAAATTGGGTTTCAAATAATCGTCAAGTACCTAAGGTATATAATGATGTAACTTTAAAATTAGAGAATTTAAATTTTAGTTATGATGGTATAAAAAATAATGTTGATGATGTTTCTTTTAATGTTAATAAGGGAGAAATGTTAGCCATTGTTGGTAAAAATGGTGCTGGTAAGTCTACTATTTCTAAATTATTGTCTGGTTTTATTCAATTAGATTCAGGAAGAATATTACTAAATGATAGAGATTTGAAGGATGATACTATCTTTGAAAGAGGACAGAAGATTGGTTTAGTATTACAAAATCCTAATCAGATGATATGCAATACAATGATTTATGATGAAGTTGCTTATGGTTTAGTCAATATGCATATTGATGAAGAGGAAATTAAAAATAGAGTTGATGAAATATTGAAAGTATGTGGTTTATATGAATTTAGAAATTGGCCAATTAGTGCTTTAAGTTATGGTCAAAAGAAAAGAGTTACTATTGCTTCTATTATTGTAATGAAACCAGATATATTGATATTAGATGAACCTACAGCTGGCCAAGATTATCATCATTATACAGAAATCATGGATTTCTTAAGTGATTTAAATAAGAAGGGATATACCATTATTATCATTACTCATGATATGCATTTGATGTTAGAGTATTGTAATAGATGCGTTGTAATATTGGATGGTAAAAAAGTATATGATGGTTTATGTGCTGAAGTTTTAGTTGATGATGCTATTGTGAATAAGGCTAATCTAAAGAAAACATCATTATATTATCTAGCTGAACAAGTAGGCTTAGATCCAATTGATGTAACATTGTCTTACATAAATACTGAAAGAGGTATGCGCAATGAAGATTAAACTATTTAGTTATAATCAATTAGATACCATAATTCATAAAATGTCAGGTTCTAGTAAACTTATTTGTTTTTTATTAGTAACTAGTGCTGTTATGTTTACCTATGATCCTAGAATTATTATTGGTATTCTAATTTTTTCTTTCATTATGTTATTTGTTTCCAAGATATCTTTTAAACAAATAAGGCCAATGTTGATGTATGTCTTTGTATTTTTATTGATTAATTTTGTATTAACTTATGTTATTTCTCCTGATTATGGACCTAAGATATATGGAACTAGAACAGTATTATTAAAATTATTTGGTAGATATGATATAACACAAGAACAATTATTATATCAATGCACAAAAACATTAAAATATTTTAGTGCTATACCTTTAGGTTTTATTTTCTTTCTAACAACCAATCCTAGTGAATTTGCTTCTAGTTTAAATGGTATTGGTGTTCCTTATAAGGCATGTACAGCATTATCATTAACATTACGTTATTTCCCTGATGTTCAAGTGGATTTTAATGATGTTTCTAATGCTCAACAAGCCAGAGGCTTAGATAATTCTAAGAAGGCTAAATTTAAAGATAGGGTAGTGAATACAACAAAGATAATTATTCCTTTAATATTTTCAACATTAGATAGAGTTGAATCTATTACTAATGCCATGGAACTTAGAGGTTATGGTAAGAATAATAAGAGAACTTGGTATTCATATAGAAAAAAGACAAAGATAGATTATATTGCGATGTTTATTTGTTTATTAATATTATTATTTTCTTTATATATGCGTTTCTTTGTGGTTAAATCGATGTATTATAACCCTTTTGCTTAGGAGGAGTATGAAAAAGTTATTAGTATTTCAAAGTGATTGGACATATGCTGAAGGTGCTGTTGCATCTACTTATGGTGTAATTAAAAGTGTTGATAGTGATATTGATATAATTACTGCTACTCATGAGATTCCGCAATTTGATATCTATAGTGCATCTTATCGTTTATATCAATATATGGATTTTTGGCCAAAAGGTACAATATTTGTTTCTGTAGTTGACCCAGGGGTTGGTACTTCTAGAAAAGCTTGTGTAGCCAAAACTAAAAATGGTTATTATCTTGTTACTCCTGATAATGGTACTTTAACTCATATTGATAAATATTTTGGTATTGAAGAGGTAAGAGTAATAGATGAAAAAATAAATCGTTTGCATCGCTTAGATAATAATTTTGTTTCTATATTCCATGGCCGTGATTTATTTGGCTATTGTGCTGCTAGACTTGCTTCAAATATTATCACTTATGAAGAAGTTGGTCCTAAATATGATATTAGTGAAATTGTTAGATTACCAATATTGGAAGCTAGAATTAATGGTGATTATATTGAGGGTATTTTTGAAATTAATGATCCTAATTTTGGTAATATGTGGACTAATATACCTTTAGATATGTTTAATGAATTTGGTTTTAAGCATGGTGATCTTATTCATACCTTAATATATAAAAAGGATGAATTGCTTTATGATTTACAGTTACCTTATTATGATTCTTTCTGTAAGGCTAAAGATTATTCAGTAATGATATATAACAATGAGTTAAATAAGATTGCTTTAGCTAAGGTACTTGGTAATCTATGTAAAGATTATAATTTAAGTTATGGTAGTGATTATAGAGTTATTTTTAAGAGGTGAGTATGAATAAGTTATTAGTATTTCAATCAGATTTTGGTTTAGATGATGCAGCTATTAGTGCTATGGAAGGTGTTTCTTTTACTGTATGTAAAGATTTAAACATCAGACATTTAACTCATAATATTCCTCAATATAATACTTTTGATGCTTCATATAGACTATATCAAGCAATTAGTTATTGGCCTGAAGGCACAGTATTTGTTTCTATTGTTGATCCAGGAGTAGGAACAAGTAGAAAATCAGTTGTCGCAAAAACAAAGACTGGTCAATATATTGTTACTCCTGATAATGGTACTTTAACTCATATAGGTAAGTTTATTGGTATTGATGAAGTAAGGGAAATAGATGAAGCAGTAAATAGATTAAAGAATTCTGAAAAATCATATACTTTCCATGGTAGAGATGTATATGCTTATACTGCCGCCAAACTTGCTTCAGGATTAATTAGTTTTGAAGAAGTAGGACCTAAAGTTGATGATTATTGTAGTTTACCTTTATATGGTTATCATGAAATTGAAAATGGTCTTGAAGGTCAAGTTGACATTTTAGATGTAAGATATGGTTCTTTATGGACATCTATACCATATAAGGCTTTTAAAGAATGTGGCTTTGAATTTGGTGATAAATTATTAGTAGAAATTTTTAATAATGAAACAAAAGTATATAGTGGTATTATGTCTTATTGCAAGTCTTTTGCGGATGTAAGTATTAATCAATCGCTAATTTATATGAATTCTACTAACCAGATGGCAATTGCCATAAATCAAAATTCGTTTGCGAAAGTATATGGAATTGGTGTAGGTAAGGGTTGGATTATTAAACTAACAAGAAATATCTAAAAGATTATAGTTATAATGTAATATTTTTTTGTAAATTTAACCTGTGTGATTTAGGAGTTAATTTTCAGTAACCCACCACTAAAGTAGTGGGATTGTGACCAAGGTTGCAATTTTGCTGAATAGCCTCAGTTTCTTGTCTTGCCAAA
>CAVDLK010000002.1:0-23915 GCA_963609745.1 Erysipelotrichaceae bacterium
CCATATGAACTAGGAAGTGTTTTTAATTCTTCTTTATTATCATCAACTATATAATCAAAAAAACGAAAATCAGAAGTTAAAGAACCATCACTATGGCTTATTTCAATCATTGGCTCACGAATATCGCCCTTACCAGTTGAACTTGTCTCCAAAAGAGCATCTTCTAAAGAAAAACCTGGAGTTTCCCTTTCTAATAAAACTGTTGAACCAGGTTCGAATTCTCTTTTTTGACGTAAAAAATCAACATCTCCTTCTTTAATCTTTTTACCATAATATAGATGTTCCAAAATATTAGCTTTATTTACTTCAAAAATATAAGAAGTAGTTAAAGTAGACAAATAAAATACATTATTTTTTACAGTTATCATAACTATTTTTTAACATAAATTTATCTTGTCAGCAATATATTTTATTAATAAAGATATTATCCATTAAGTTTCTTTACAATGCTTTTATAATTAGGCATGACACTAGAAACAATTTCATAAAATCTTTTTGAATGATTAGGAACAATAAAATGACTCATTTCATGAACCATAATATACTCTAAACAATCCAAAGAATAATGAATCAAATATGAACTAATACATATTTTATTCTTCCTAGTATAACAAGCACCCCACTTACTGCTCATACACCTAGCATTTATTTCTGGTATATTATCATAACCATAATCTAATAATAAATTACGATATTTATCTAAGTACTCTTGAGCCTTAATAAGTAATCTATTATCTAAATATTTATATAAAGCCTTAATGCCATCTAAACTATCATCCTTATAAGTAAAGAAAATAGTATCATTATTTATACATATTTTCTTTTTACCAATTGATCTTACTAATTTATATTCCACACCAAATATATAAAATATATCACCACCCATATATATTAAAGAATTATTAATCTTACAAGTACTTCTTATATAAGCGTTATATATCCAATCACGCTTAGATTCAATAAATTGATAAACTTGATAATCATAAACATGTAAAGGACAAGTAGCATTAATAACATTACCCTTAACCCTTAAATATGAATTCCTAATATTTTTTCTAGTAATATTAACTTCAAATTTAATACCCTTGATTTCAATCATATCAATATATTATCATTGAAAAGCGAAATAAAGTTTGTTAAAATAATTAAGCGATATGGCGGTTGTGGTGAAGTTGGTTAACACTCCAGATTGTGGCTCTGGCATTCCGTGGGTTCGAGTCCCATCAATCGCCCCATATAAAAAATAAACTGTTATCAATTGGTAACAGTTTTTTGTTTGTTATTAGCCATCTCATTCATATACATTTCCGCAATATAAGATGGTCCATTACACCATAGCCTATTCTCGCTATCATATAAAGATATTCCTGTCTTAGAACTTAAGAATTCAATCAACATTTCCTTATTATCTTTATTCAACTCTTCAGCAAGTTCTTCAACGCTCATAGTAATAAGCAAATCAATAGTATAATCCAACTTATCTTTTGGTATTTTTACTTCAGACATATTTTTTCACTCTCCACAAATTTTAAACACTCAAGTGCTGCATCAGTTTTAAAACAATATTGATCTTTTAAATTGTTTGGCAACAATTGTTTAATACAGAAATCATCAGCATCTTTTTCACCAACAGTTCCAAAAGCACCACCAAGATAAGCTGTAAGAGTAGTATTAGTTGCATCATTTGCGATTTTGCCTACTATCACATCAAACTTACTCATTTCGTTTTCAATTCCATCAAATAATTTATTCTTCCTATGCGCCGCTATACAATGTAGCCACTTTGCATCTGCAGATTCAAAAAAGTGCACTTTTAATTCATGAGAAAGTTCTAATCTAAATATAGATATATAACCATAATTTTGATTTGCCTTAATCTTGCCCTCGTTTGTAGCTTTGATGATTGCAGTTTTTAAAAAACTTCTTGCTTGATCTTTTGATGTCGTTAGATAAAAACCTTGTCCAAAATCTTTTTCTTTGGAACATTTTGTTAAATCTGGCTCTTTAACCTCACAATAACTACCATGATAAAAAATCATTCCATTAATAAATTCAAACATCAATTTTTATCCCCTTTATTTTTACATATTCTGTAACATCCTCAAGCACTGCTCCATCACCTTCACAATGAAAAATTCCATAACAATCTTCTATATATTTAAGTACATCTACTTTTTTAAAAATATCAACAATTTCATCTATCGGTAGATGCCATTTTTCAGATGCTAATCTAATTAATCTAACTTGCATAAATGTAATTTCTGTTTTCTCATTCATTATTAAATTTCCTTCTTCACACAGAAAAGCAATCAGATACTTTCTAACTATATTTTACATTGTTTTATAAAATTTTATATTTTCTGCTTTATAACAAACTCAATATTCTTTATTTTTAGGAACTTGTCTTACCCTTTTTAGATAGTAACCCCCCCGTCGCCGGAATCTATGAGTTCTTGTACAACTCTTTCAAGGGCATTAATATCTAATGGTTTTGCTAGATGGGCATTCATACCAGCTTCTAGACATTTTTCTACATCAGAACTAAAAGCATTTGCAGTCATGGCAATAATAGGAATTGTTTTGCCTAATGGATTACTATGACATCTAATAGCCTTTGTAGCCTCAATACCATTCATATTAGGCATTTGCATATCCATTAATATTGCATCATAATCACCAGGTTTAACATTTTCAAACATCTTTACTAATTCCAAACCATCATAACAAACTGTACAACTTGCATTATGCATATCTAATAAAGCTTCTAATATTTCAACATTTAATTCATTATCTTCAGCACATAAGAAACGTTTTCCTTGTAATACTGACTTAATATGTTTTTGATTAGCAGCCGCATGGTCTTCATAAGCATGTTCAATTGCAAGCACTAGATTCTCATAGAAGAATGGTCTAGCAATAACACCATCTATATCACTACCAACTAATTCTTGATAAGCATAACTACAATAGAAGATAAGAATATCTTTATCTACTTGCTCACGTAATAATTTAACAGTATCAACTACAGGCATATCATAATAACCTGAAAGAATAATTGCTTCAATCTTTTCTTGTTTTAATATTGCTTTTGCTTCTTCAAGATTGCTTGCAAGTTCTAATTTTATATCTTCTTGTTTTAGACAAGTTTTAACATTATCAATTAATAAATCCTCATCTGATATAAGTAGTAAACTATCAATATCAATACTTCGATTAATATTATTATCAATTGCTAAGGTAAATGTTACATCAAAACGACTTCCCTTATTTAATTCACTTTCAACAGTAATTGTGCCATTCATTAAATCAACAAGAGATTTAGTTATACTCATACCTAAACCTGTTCCTTGTATCTTATTGGTAGTTGAATTTATTTCACGAGTAAATGGTTCAAAGATATGTCCTAAGAATTCTTTAGACATACCATAACCATTGTCGATAACTGATGTTAAAAATGTTGCATATTCCGGATTATTAGATGGTAGTTCACTTATTTCAAAACGAATCTTGCCACCAATTGGTGTATATTTAACAGCATTAGTTAATAAGTTTAAGAATATTTGGCGAATTCTAATACTATCACCAATTAAATATTCATGGGCAATATTATGAACATGTATCATGAAATCTTGACTCTTTTCATTTGCTTGAGAAGTTATAATACTCTCAATTTGTCCTATCTGTTCTGCCATCTTAACTGGCTCATGATTCAATTGAACATCATTAGCCTCAATCTTAGACATATCTAAGATATCGTTAATTAAACCTAATAAATAATTACCAGAGCTTTGTAGTTTATTGACATAATATAGTTGCTTATCTGGATCATTAACGCTATGTTCCATCAATTTTGTAACACCTAAGATAACATTCATTGGAGTACGAATATCATGAGACATATTCGCAAGGAATTCACTTTTTGCCTTAGTAGCATTCTCCGCAATAACTAAAGCTTCATTAGCCTCATTCTTTGCCTTATTTAAGTCACTATTTATTTCTTTTAATTGCTTTTCATTCTCTAACATCAATTTTTCTTTTTCATGTTTTTGTCTAATAACTACCGCAAATATTAATGAAGTAATAAAAGTAATTGAAAGAACTAATACAATTATTACAAATAATCGATATAAAGAATTAACCATTTCTGTTGATGATACAGCTACAGCTGAAGCAGGTACTATCATCAATACACCCCAGGTGTATTCTCTCATACGGTTATAAACTATATAATATTTGGTATTTTGAATATCAACATCAGAACAAACAATATCTTCTTGCCAACTTTGTTCTTCAAGATATTCAAAATTATCTATATGAGGATAATCCATTTCCTCTAGATATGTAAAAATATTTTTTCCTTGGAAATTCAACTCTGCCAAATTACTATCATCAAATAATATAGTTCCCTCATCATCAATGATATAAACAGAATTTTGATTATTTAAAACGGTAGAAGTATAGAATGGTTTTATTTCTCCCATTGGACGAAGTAATACCAGTTTTATAATCTTTTTCCCATCTATTGTTATTTCTTTATCTGTTGAAGATGCGAAAACCATATAATTGTCACTATCAAGCCAATTAGAAAGAAGGAAGGATTCTTTATCCGCATCTGTCAATTTATCTATACCACTCCATAAGCCTTGTCTACCATCATGAGTATAGAAATAACCATCACTATCTATAGCACGAAACAAAATAGTCTTACCTACAGGTGCAAGATTTTCTTCGCTTTCCAATATTATATTTGCCATTTCTTCTTGACTTAAAGTGCTATTTTCATTAACTATTTCTTCAAACTTTTCTAAATAACTCCATTGTAAGTCAACTTGTACATTCAACTTTTCAAAAAGTTGTTTACTGGTCTCTTTTAATTGTGATATTGATTCGTTATATAACTTATTATTTGAATATTGATATACATATATACAAACACCAAATAAGGCCAATATCAAAGAAACAATCGCAAATATTGTTGGAATATTTTTACTATGAAATTTTGAATCCTTTCTTTCCATTTTTCTCAATAATATTAATTATTCAATAACTTGTAAAAGTGTATCATCTAAAGTTTTACTTGAAACTTCACCAACTTTTAATAAATAATCCTTTGCAGCATCTAAACCAACGATGCCTGTATTTACTAGTCCTAGACTATCTTTTTCTGACTTGTTATAACCACATAATACAACAGTATATGTTTCATCATCTTCTAAAGGATTACCATCCTTTGTTAAGAATACATATGGATATTTAAAGCCAGTATTCCTAGTGTCACAACCATCTTTTGCCATTTGCTTAATAGTTGCACCAGTAAAGCTAGCTGTATTTAAAGTATCAGACCAACCTGTTGGCAAGAATATAACAATATATTCTTCTGTCATTTCACCAACTAATATGTTTCCATTTGCGCCATAACTATTTTCCATCAATGCAGGTACATCTGGAGAATATACATTATAAGAAATTAAGGCAGCATCAGCACCAGTTGCTTCTAAGAACATCTGACCACAAAGTTGAGCAGCTTGAATGGTATTTAATTCTTCAGTAACTGTTGCATATACTTTAGCACCACCATTTGCTCTCATTGCAAGTTTACTTTCATCTAAAGCCTTTAAAACATCAATGCCATCTTTTTCACCACGTATAACACTTATTAAATCATTTCCAGTTGAAGCTAGATAATTATCCCAACCGGTATATACCATTGCCATTGAATGTCCCACATTAATCTCTTCCATAGCCTCAGCATAAGGAGAACCTTCAACTAATTTAAATTCATTAATTGAACACATATTAGTAGAACTTGTTCCATTGATTGCCTCATATCCCTCGTTAGAAGATAATACTTCTAATACATGTAAGGCATCCTCTAATTTTTGTTCATTGCCTTCCTCAGCCAATTCTTTATTTAAACCATAGAAACGTGAAGGCTGAGTTATGAATGAGTTTTGGCTACCATCTTCACTTAGATATGGTAATAAACCATATTGATCACCTGTTCCATCTTCATTTTGTGAGAAACGATGAACTGCACCTACTAAGAATGCTACATCACCTTCCATAAAATCACCAAGGGTTGCTGAATAATCACCGCTTATACCCTCTTCATAAGTCAACATGCCACATTCTATCCACTCTTGGAATAAATCTAGACAAGCTAGAACATTTTCATTATCACTAGCGAATGTATCACTATCAACATCAACAAAACCATTACGCCATTTAATACCATCTATTGTATTCATAAAACCAGTTGAACTAACATTAAAGAAATATTGGAAACCTGTTCCTGGTAAATCTAATAAACAATTTGCTACTTTAATTCCCTTTTGCTTTAAAGCAGGTATAGTTTCTTCTCTTAATTGTTTAAAAGTAGTTGGAACATCAATATTATTTTCTTCAAATAAAGTCTTGTTATATAAGATTCCATTAATAGAATAATCAAAAGGTAATAGATATAAACCACCATCAACAATATATTCATCAATTCTTGCCGAATTATATAAACCAGTTACATTATAAGCAGATAAGTCTATTAAATGTTCTTTCTGTAATTCGCCATTCCAAGCCTGTGTTGTTGAATAAATATCAGGCATACTACCTGTTTCAAGTTGTTGTTTCACATAAGCAGACATATTACGTCCTCTATATGGAATAACTTCAATATTTATTTCGGGATATTTCTCATTAACCAATTTAATTAAATTTGAATAATCACGTTGTGCATCCATGATAGTAATTGCCTCATGTTCTGCACTAGTATTATCACTATCTTTGTTAGTATCATTACTACATCCTGTTAATGAAAGCACAATATAAACTGCACTCACTAATAATATAATCAGTTTTTTTAATGTCATATTTTTGTCTTTTCCTTTCATATATATATAACGAGTTATTAAATTTATTATACCAAAAATGCATAAATTTAAACCCCCAACTTAAATGACATATGACATTTTCACATAAAAAAACACTAAAGTAAATAAGTTTATTAAAATTACTTTAATTTTGAAGATTTAATTAACAGATATTAGAGTTTGCTAAAAATGATTTAATTCTTTCATTGTTATTATTATCAAAGAATTTATCTGGTGAACAATTTTCAATTACTCTTCCCTCATCAATAAAGATTATTCTATCTGCTACTTCTTTAGCAAATTTCATTTCATGGGTAACTATAAGCATAGTTCTATTATCATGAGTTAAAGATTTAATAACATTTAATACTTCATTAACCATCTCAGGATCTAGTGCTGAGGTAGGCTCATCAAAAAGTAAGATATCCGGATTTAATGATAATGCTCTAGCAATCGCAACTCTTTGTTTTTGACCACCCGATAAACTATCACTATTAGCATTTATAAAATTAGCCATACCAACCTTTTGTAAATTCTTAATGGCAATTTCTTCAGCTTGCTTTTTATCTATCTTTAAAGCTTTTCTTAAAGCAATAGTACAATTATCTAAAACATTTAAATTCTTAAATAAATTAAATTGTTGAAATACCATAGCAACACTTCTACGATATTCATTAATATTATTAATATCATCAATAGATTTATCACCAACATATATTTCACCAGCATCCTTTTGTTCCAAGAGGTTAATCATTCTAAGACATGTTGACTTACCACAACCTGATGAACCTAATAAACAAACAATCTCACCCTTATCAACTTCAAAGTTAATACCTTGCAATACTTTTAAATCACCAAAAGATTTATATACATCCTTAAATATAATTTCCCTATTCATGTATTTCTCCCTTAGCAAGTTTTAAATTCGCAAAATTAGTAGCCGATTGTGGCAAAGATGTTTTAGAATGCGATATTTTATTTTCAATAATATTAAGTAATATAGAAGCGATACCAGTAAGCAATAAATAAATCATTGCAGTAATAAAATATGTTTCAACTAAACGATAATTACTACCAGCAATTGATTTTGTTTCAAACATTAATTCAGTAACACTTAATACCATTAATACTGAACTATCTTTAATATTTACTATTAATTCATTACCAATTGAAGCAAAGGCATTATATATTGCTTGAGGAAATATAATATATAACATTGTTTGAATATTTGATAAACCGCATGATCTGGCAGCTTCTGTTTGACCTTTATCAATAGAATTAATACCAGATCTAATTATCTCTGCCATATAGGCACCTGTATTAACTGATAAAACTACTAAAGCAGCAATAAGTGGTGTCCAATTAAAAACATTTCTTAAAGAATAATAAAAGAATAAAGCTTGAATCATCATTGGTGTTCCTCTAAATACATCAATATAAATTCTTCCTATATAATCTAATATCTTCTTAATTCTTTTCTTATATCTAGGAGCATTAAAATCTAACTTAATTGCCCTAATGCCACCAACAAATAAACCAATTATAAAACCAAATAAAGTTCCTAATATTGATAAAAACAAAGTAGTTCTTATACCAAGCAAGATTGATAAATAATTCTTCTTGATAATACTTAAACATAAATCAAGAAATTCCATATTATTCACCTGTTGGCTGATCATTAATAGCTTCTTGCATAATTGAATTTCTCTCTTCTTCACTAATTTTACTTAAAGCTTTCTCTACTTGAGTTAATAATTCATCATTATCCTTAGCTATAGCAATCGATACAGAAGTCTTAGCATCAAAGCCTTTATCATCAGCAAAACTTACATAACATAAATCATCATTAGCCTCTGTTATTGCCATAGCAACAGGTAATTCTGCTGTTAAAGCATCAACCTCACCACTTTGTAAAGCAACAACCATACGAGGATAAGACTCCATTGGTGTCATATGTTCTACACCTTCAATTTGATCAATACAAGAATCATAAATAGTATTTAATTGTCCTAATACTTTATAGCCACTTAATTGTTGTATATCATCAATGTTTACTAACTTAGAATCCTTAGAAACAATAATAACCATCTTAGATTCATAATATGGAGAAGTAAAATTAACTGCTTGTCTTCTTTCTTCGGTATCTGTCATACCCGCAATTACAGCATCAATATCATCATTATTTAAAGCAACAATAAGTGAATCCCAATCATATTTTTTAACTACTAATTGTTTACCTAAACTATCAGCAATCTTCATTGCAATCCTTACATCATAACCATCAGCATAATCTACTTCATTGATAGCTACACCTTTAGAAGAATCATTTGTAGTCCAGTTAAATGGAGCATAATCACATTCCATACCAACAACAAAAGTATTACTATCATCTTCTTTTTCACCAGAACAAGATACTAGTAATAACAAAACAGATAATAAAATTAAAACCTTTTTCATAAATACCCTTCTTTCTATAAAAAATCGCATGCCATTACACATACGATTTAGGTATTCATGTAATAGCGCCTCTTCTAATGAAGGAGTACTATAGATATTCTCTATAATCCCACATTAGTAATATGCCTATTACTAATGTTCGGCGATGGTTACCTTTTGTTAAGTTCATTGTGTGCCCACTCCCTTAACTACTCATTTGCATCGCTACCTCTATATTTGATTTTTTACAAAATTATTTAAACACAACGACCAACAAAATACAATACTAAATTACTTTACCAGGATTCAAGATACTATTTGGATCAAATACTTTCTTAATACCCCTCATTAATTCAACCTGTCTAGAACCTATTTGTAACTCTAAATATTGCTTCTTAGCATAACCTATACCATGTTCGCCAGAAACCATACCAGAGAATTCTCTAGCCTTAGCATATAATAAATCAAATGCTTTAGTTAAAACTTGTTCCCATGTCTTTTCATCTTTTCCATCCCTACAGATATAAATATGTAAGTTACCATCACCAGCATGGCCAAAAGAAGGAATACGAACATTCAATTGTTTTGCTACATCATGGGTGTACTTAATATATTCTGCAACCTTAGATTTAGGTACAACAACATCACATTCATCCATCAAATCTGTTGAAGCCTTAATTGCTTCTAAGAAAGCACCTCTTGCTGACCAAACAGATTTTTTTCTTTCCTCCGTATCAACAAAATAACCATCAACCGCTCCAAGTGAAATACATAAATCCGCTATATTAGAATAATCTTGTTCAATAGCCTCTTTATTGTAACCATCAAAGGTTAATAAAATATATGCTTCATAATTAGTGTCAGGGAATTTTTTACCCAAGAAATCTTCAGCAGAGATAATTGTATCAAGTGACATATATTCAATAGCTGTTAGATTAGCCTTTGCTTTGATAATTTCTGGAACTGCTTCAATAGCCTTTTCCATACTCTTGAATGGTAATAACATTGAAACTGATTCACTTGGTAATGGTACAAGTTTTAATATAGCTTCTGTTACTACACATAATGTTCCTTCAGAACCAACAATTAAATCTTTTAAAGAATAACCACTTGAACTCTTAACAACCTTACCACCAATATGTTCAATGGAACCATCAGGCAAGACAATTGTTAGACCTCTAACATAATCTCTAGTTACACCATATTTAACAGCTCTCATGCCACCAGCATTAGTATTGATATTACCACCGATAGTTGCGGACTTTTCTCCTGGATCTGGCGGATACATAAAGCCATGTTCTTCAGCATAAGCTTGTAGTTGCATCAATAAAACACCTGGTTCTACTGTTACTGTTAAATTTGCCTCATCTAGTTCCAAGATATGATTCATAAGCTTTGTACAAATCATAATGCCACCTTCTAGGGCAACAGATGCAGCTACTAGACCTGTACCAGATCCTCTAACAACAACTGCTATTAAATTCTCATTAGCATACTTCATTATCTTAGATATTTCTTCTGTTGATATAACATTAATTAATATATCAGGCATATTTTCAATACTGCCTAATTCATCATGTCCATAATCTTTAGAGATTTCTTCACCAACAAATATCCTCTGCTTTGGTATAAAAGATTTTAGATATTCTATATCCACATTTTCAATTTTCTTATACATTATTAGAGTTCTCCTTAATCATCTTAATTAATTCTGGAACTATCTTATATAAATCACCTACTATACCATAGTTACAAATATTAAATATTTGCGCATTCTTATCAGAATTAATCGCAATAATACAATCACTAGATTTCATACCGGAAACAAATTGAATAGTTCCCGAAATACCAATAGTAATAATTAATTTAGCCTTTACAGTTTTACCACTTAAACCTATTTGATGTTTCGCATCAAAAAATCCCGCTTCTACAAGTGGCCTAGAACAAGCAACATTAGCATTTAATAAAGAAGCTAATTCTTCAATCATCTTTAAATCTTCTTTACTTTTTAAACCATTACCAACTGCCACAATTACTTCTGATTCACTAATATCTAATTCTTTAGGTCTTTCAATTATATTTAATATTTCAACACTAGATTTTAACCATTCATCCTTAACATTAACATTAACAATTTCACCCTTAACTTCACATTTTTCTGGCGCATCAAATATCTTATATCTGACAGTAGCGAATTGTGGACGATTATTAGGATTAATAATTTGCGCCATAATATTGCCACCAAAGGCTGGTCTAATTTGTACTAAATCAGTATTTTCTTTCATCTCTAATTTTGTACAATCAGCAGTTAAACCAGTATGGAATCTTGCCGCAACTCTAGGAGCTAAAGATCTACCAATATTGGTTGCCCCAACTAATATTGAACTTGGTTTGATATTCTTTATAAAATCTTCAAAACAATTGGTATATCTTTCCATATCAAAGTCTTTTAATAATTCATTATCATAAACAAAGACCTTATCAACACCATATTCTAAAAACTCTTCAGCATTCTTCTTACAATCACTACCAATTAATAAAACATAAACTGGATGATTAATAACGCTTGCTAATTTTTTAGCCTCACCAATTAACTCATAAGTAACCTTATGTATATGCCCTTCATCATTATCAGCATAAACACATATGCCCTTATATTCATCCTTATTAATAGTTTCAATCTTATCTTCAACAAAAGTAATAACACCCTTAGGACCTTTATTAACGCACATCTTACATAATTTACATCCTGCATTAATATCCAATTTACCATTTTCATAAGTAATTGCCTTAAATGGACATAAATCAACTAGAGTTTTACCACTTATATCATTAACTAAATTTTGATTAATTACTAAACCCATAAGACCCTCCTAAATAAACTTTTGTGCCTTTAGTATTTCAAAGGTCTTCTTCGCTAAATCGCCATCCATAAATATTTGTTTATCACTCTTTCTTTCTGGTTCAAATATTCTTTCAACTTGAGTTGCCGAACCCTTTAAACCATAATGTGATTCATCTTGATCTTCAACATCCTTAAAAGTGATAATCTTAATTAATTCTTCACAATCGCCATATTCTTTCTTTCTAATAAAAGAAGGAAGTCTTGGTGTATTGATATCAGAATCCGTACATAATAAACAAGGCATCTTAATTCTAGCAGTGATTAATTTATGATCTTGATTAGAAACATATTTAATACAATCACCATCTAAATAAGCCTCTTTAATATTGGCATTGTGAGGAATATTTAAGTGCTCCGCTAGCTCACTACCTACCTGCGCCGTATCACCATCAGTAGTCTGTTTACCACATAAGATTAAATCATAATCACCTATGGCCTTAATACCAGCACAAAGCGTATAAGATGTAGCTAATACATCAGCACCACCAAATTTCCTATCAGTGATTAAAACACCACCATCTGCCCCCATATAGATAGCTTCTTGAATAACTTGTTTTGCGGCAGGTGGCCCCATTGTTATAACTTTTAAAGTACCACCATTTTCTTTGATTAGATTTAAACCTAGTTCCAAAGCATTCAAATCATAAGGATTCATCTTAGAAGCAACACCATCCCTTATCAATGTACCGGTAACAGGGTCAACATTGACATGATTTGTCCCAGGAACTTGTTTAATGCATACAATTATGTTCATAAATTTTCCCTTCAATACAATTATTAGTTGAAATTCTTTTAACACCTTTATTATCCCATATAATTAGCTTGCGAAAATAATTAATTCACAAACTCAATATAATATAATTGATTTAAGGAGAAACTTATGTGGACTAAAGAAAAAATACATAATACTGTAGTAGCCCAAAGAAAATATTTTAAAAGTGGTGAAACTCTTGATCCTAACTTTAGGATTGAACAATTAAAGAAATTAAAAAATGCTTTATTAGAAAATGAAACAGAAATATTAGAAGCACTTCATAAAGATTTAGGTAGAAGTAATGCTGAAGGATATCTATGTGATATTGGTTCAACAATATTAGAAATAAATGAATATATTAAGGGTATAAAAAAATGGACTAGACCAGAAATTCATTTTTCTGGATTAATGTGCTTCCCTTCCATTTATACAAAAGTATATAAATTGCCATATGGTGTAACATTAATCATTAGCCCTTTTAATTTTCCTTTCTTATTATCATTTGGTGTATTAGCGGCCTCAATTGCTGCCGGAAATACCGCTATCATTAAAGCTAGTTCTAAATCTAAATATTCTACAGCTTGTATGGCGAAGATTATTAAAAAGATTTATAGTCCAAAATATGTAACCTTAATAGATGGCGGACACGATATTGCTGACTATTGTCTAGAAGAAAGATTTGATAAGATTTTCTATACTGGCTCACCTAATGTTGGCAAACATGTAATGGAAATGGCTAGTAAGAATCTTACACCAGTTGCCCTAGAATTAGGCGGAGAAAATGGTAACTGGGCAATTATTAGAAAAGATGCTGATTTAAAAGATGCTGCTAGAAAGATAGCCTTCTTTAAAGCATGTAATGCTGGCCAAATATGTATAAATATTAATCAGATTGCTGTTGAAGAAAGTATTGCCAAAGACTTTATCAAAGAACTTAAAAAAGCCTTTGAAAAACAATTAGGTGATGAACCAGCAGAAAATGAAGAATATGCCAAATTAATTAATGAATCTGCATATGACAAATGCGATAAATTAGCTCAGGAATATAAAGATAGGATTGTATATGGTGGCTATGGCAATAAGAAGACTTTAAAATATTGTCCTACTATTATCTATCCTGTTAAGTCTGATGAAGATATTGTCAATCATGAATTATTTTGTCCACTATTACCAATAGTTCCATACAAGGATGAAAAATTAAATAATCTATTAAATGAAATAGAAGATAGAGAACATGGCCTAGCCTTATATCTATTTACTAAAGATATTGCTTGGGCAGAAAATGTTATGTCAAGATTCCAATATGGTGGTGGTTGTATTAATGAAGTATGTCTACATATGATGGTAAAAGGTGTTCCATTTAATGGTACAGGTCATTCTGGTATGGGCGCATATCATGGTAAATGGGGCTTTGATGAATTCTCACATCCATCCACTGTCTTAAGAGGCTATACAAAATGTAATTTGCCATTAAGAGAACATCCATATAAGGGCAAATTAAATGAATATAAATTAAAATTATTAAAATTGTTTGAGAAATAATTATGACTATTAAAACAAATTATGAAAATTATTATGCATGCGATGGTTACTTTTGGGGCACAAAGGAAGCTGATTTGTGTCATGAACTAATTAAATTAGTACCTCCATCAAAAGATAAGAAAGTTTTAGATATTGGCTGTGGCGAAGGAAAAGATGCTGTCTTTATGGCAAAACAAGGATATACCGTTTACGCCTTTGATATAACTAAAAATGGTATTGAGAAAACTAAGAGAATGGCTAAAGAAGAAAATGTTGATATCAATGCCTTTATTGCCGATATCAATGATTTCCAAATAGATGAAAAGTTTGACATCATCTATTCCACAGGAACAATTCAATATCTAGATGATGATAAAATTGATTCCTTCTTCAAAAAAGTAAAAGATATGTCTAATATTAATGCCATAAATTGGTTCAATGTCTTTGTCGATAAACCATTTATGGAATTACCACCTGATTGGGATATTAATGAAAAGATGTGGCCAACAGGCAAACTATTTACCTATTATCCTGATTGGAAGTTTGAAAGAATTGATGAAATAATATTTGATTGTAACTCATCAGGTATTCCACATAAGCATTGCATGGATGTATTAGTCGCTAGAAAGATAGTTTAAAATTTCTGACCTTATAGGACAGAAATTTTTATTAATACATCTTTTTATTTTTTAAATATTGAATAGTTCCTAATGATGCAATAATGGCAACTAAAACAATTAATAAGAATTGATGTGGTAAACCTTCTAGTGGTACACCACTATCAATATTCATACCATAGGCATCAAAAATAATACTAGGTATTGCTATTACTATTGATACGGATGCTAGAAACTTTTGAACAACATTCATATTATTAGAAATAATTGAAGAATAAGCATCCATTAAACCATTGATGACACCATTATAAACATCAGCCATTTCTGATGCTTGTTTATTTTCAATCAAAACATCTTCTAATAAATCTTCATATTCTTCATATTTTTTAATAAGAGATAATTTAGTAATCTTTTCTAATACTTCACCATTAGCTTTTAATGAAGTATTAAAATACAACAAAGACCTACCTAATTCCATCATTTCTAGTAATACAGAATTTTCAATTGATTTATGAAGAGCTTGTTCTAAGTCTTCAGATTGCTTATTAATTTGACGAAGATATTTTAAATATAACTTAGCATTTTCTAACAATATAGTTAAAGCAGTTCTAGTTTTAAAAGAAGTATCTATATTAGGTTTTCTTTTAGAAGAAAAATTTAATATAGAGGTATTCTCTAAACAAACAGTAATTAAAACATCCTCAGTAATAATAATTCCTAAAGGTATGGTAACAAACCTATTTTTACCTTCTTTTTCTTCAACTGTTGGAATATCTACCAACAATATATCGTAATTATCTTCTTTATTGATACGTGATGCTTCTTCTTCATCTAGTGCTGCACGTAAATCATCTGGATCAATTTTATATTTCTTTTCAATTTCCAGACATTCTTTTTCTGTTGGATGAATCATATTAATCCAACAACCCTTAATCGGTGAATCTATTTGTTTTAACTCACCTTTTTTCGTAACAAAATACTTTATCATTATCGATTCCCCTTTCTTTTAAACATATAAAGATGTTCAAAAGAAAAGGCATCGTTATATGTTTAATTAATTAAATAAAATACAACTCGGATACGGACTAGCTTCCATAATTTCCTCCTTTACGCCTCTATTTTACTTGTATATATATTGTTTTGTAAACGAAAAATAAATTAATCTGATGTACCTAAATATATTTCTATTTCCATAGGCTGAAAATATGTTGACCATTTACCCCAACTATTATCACTTCCATAAGCATAAGAAATATATAAATCATCATTTAAATCAATGGTGCCATCTTTTCTTTTAGATATGCCTGAATTATGGGCATACTTTACAACATTTTCTTCTACGGTACATATCTTATTAAAATTGATACCATCATAAGATTCATGAACTACAATTCTAGAATCAGCAGTGAATCTATTCTCTATTGCTACAGCGATAAACATATCATATTCTTCGATATAAGCTACATCACAAGAATCCTCACCTGATCCCTTATTAAAAACAACACCTTGATATTCTAATGTATTAGGCCAATCTTCACACAAATCAGCAATCATGAGCTTAGTAGCATGACCCTCTTCACCAATCCAAGTATAGTAACAATATAATTTATCTTCTTTTATACAAAAACTAATTTCCCCTGCACCCCAATATGTTTCATCTTCATCAAATTCAATTATTGGTACAGGACTACCACCCCATCCTTCACCATTCCATTTTTCAAATGGTCCATTAGGATTTTTACTACGACAAACAAAAATATCATTATCATAACCAGCAGAATTAGTTGTTGAAGTATAACCTAAATAATAATAACCATCAAAATAAATAAGTCCTGGATCACATACTGAGAAATGATCTAAAGAATTTTTACTTGGTGTTAATACAATTTCTTCCTTACTCCAATTACCAGCACTATCTAAATGTCTATATCTAATATAATCCCACTCCGTAGAATTATTACCAGGTGATGAAAACCACATATCAAGTGAACCATCTTCGTTATAAATAATAGAAGGACCATATCTATATCCATTTCTACCAGGAGTATAAATATCATAACCACCATCTAATGCTGTAAGCCTAGTATGATATTTAAGACTATTTAAATCTATTCTTTCAACATTATTAAATATATGTAATACATCTTTTTTATCAAGAAAAGTTACATCTACATTATTTCTACTTTTATCAACAATTAATATACATAGAAATATAAATACTAAACTAACTATCAAAGCATAAAAATTCTTCATATAACTACTTTCTTATTTTATTATGTTTTATTGTATAAAAAAACTTGATTATCACAATCAAGCTAATAGTTAATTATGGTCCGGGCTAAGGGACTTGAACCCCCACGGTCGCCCACTAGATTCTAAGTCTAGCGCGTCTGCCAATTCCGCCAAGCCCGGATTGCTTTATTATAATAACGCAAATTTATAGAAATTTCAATCACAAATAAGTATAATTATTAAGTATGTTATTAACAATAGATTTAGGAAACACTAGTTTAAAACTAGGTATATTTGAAAACAACGAACAACTATCCTTTATATGTTTAGATGGAGTTCATGAAAATTATTATTCTGTATTATTACAATTTATTTTTAAAGCAGGATTAAGACAAGACCAAATAGATAAAGCAATCTTATCTTGTGTTGTACCAAAAGCATATGATGCTATATTCGATGCCTTGATTGAACTAGTTGGCCAAGAAAATATTATTGATGTAAATCCTAAAAGCAATTATGGTATTAAACTTGCTATGCCTAATCCTGATGAGGTTGGTGATGATTTAATTGTAATGTGTGCTTATGCCTATGGCCTATATAGAAAAGAACTATTAGTTGTATCCATGGGAACATGTTCTGTTATAAGTCATGTTACAAAGGATGGAGAATTTAAACATTGTATTATTGCCCCAGGATTAACTAAAATGGGAGAAACATTATGGAAGAATGCTGCTATGCTTCCAGAATTTGATTTACAATTTAAAGAATCATATCTTGCCAATAATACTATTGATGCTATGAATGTAGGTATCTTTAAAGGATATATTGGTATGATGTCATCATTAATTCGTGGCATTGCTAATGAAATAGGTGAAAGACCAATTATTATTGGTTGTGGTGGTTTAGGTAAGAAAGCAGCACCATATATCAAGGAACTAGATACCTATGATCCTGATTTTGTTACTAAAGGACTAAATTATATTTACGACAAATTTTAATATGAAAAAGATAATACTTGCATCACAATCTCCTAGAAGACAACAATTATTAAGAATGCTTAATATTGATTTTGATGTTGTTCCCGCTGATATTGATGAAGAAATTGATTTAAATAATGATTTAGTAAAAGAAATAGAAAAACTATCTTATCAAAAAGCCATGGCTGTATTTAAAAAACATTCAGATTGCTTAGTTATAGGTGCTGACACCATAGTAAAAATAAATAATGATGTATTAGGAAAACCAAAGACATACAAACAAGCTAAAGCCATGTTGAAAGAGTTATCAAATAATACTCATCAAGTAGTTACCGCATGTACCATATTGGTTGATGATAAGGTTGAAACCTTCTCACAAATTGCTGAAGTTACCTTCTATCCAATAAGTGAAGAAGAAATAGATGAATATATTGCTACAAATGAACCAATGGATAAAGCTGGAGCTTATGCAATTCAAGGATTAGGTGCTAAATTCATCAAGTTTACCAATGGTGACTTTTATACTATAATGGGTTTACCTGTTGGTGAACTATACCATAGATTAAAGAAATATATTTAAAAGCCGACATAGTATAGTGGTAATACGCATCCATGGTAAGGATGAATCCCGTGTTCAATTCACGGTGTCGGCACCATTGTTTAACACCATATTGGTGTTTTTTTCTGATTTTATCTATCAGGAAGAAAAAAAGGCTGAAAAAAGTGATTCACCAAATATTGATGAAATTGTTTCTCCTGGTATGAACACATGGCTAATGGAATAAACCATTATGGATAAAATCGCAAGTTTTTAACACTTTCTAAAAAAATGCTTGATAATTCTAATATTAGTATTAATGAGATTTCTTTTAGACTCAATTATTGTAATCCTTCATACTTTATTGATATGTTTAAAAAGAAAACAGAAATGACTCCAATAGATTATCGAAATCGATCAATGTTAATTTAATTTAACTATCTTCTATTGTTGATATTTTAATCAACAAATTCTTTATACATCAAACGTACTTGTTGCTTTGTATAACGCTACTACTTTTTCTAATGATGAATTAATATTATTCTGCACTTGCCACTAAATAAGAAAGTGATTTATCCCTTTTTACATGATAAAGTTGATTATCAGCCTGGGTCAACAATTGCCATATGTCGGCCTTGGTAGATGGTTCTACTAAAATATATCCCTGGGAGATAGTTTGAATTCCTTCATTAATTGCTGGATTGCTAAGCTTTTGAGCCCTGGTCGCTTGATTAATTTTCTGGGCTAATTTTGAAGCCTCAGTACTATCCACATTTGCCAAAAGAACGACAAACTTGTCACCTGAGTAACGGTAGATACCTCCAATTCCCTTGACGATATTTTTAATAAGACGACTTACAATCATAAGATAATTGTCACCTCTTAAAAGGCCATAAACATCATTTATATTCTTAAAGTGGTCTAAATCCACAATTCCAACACCGATTTTTGTACCATCCTTACAATTTTTCTTTAACATCTTGTAATCTTTTTCTAATTTATAACGATTGCCTACACCGGTTAGTTCGTCGTAATCAATTTGCTTTTGACTTTCGTTTTGGGCCTCTTTTTCAAGATTTAACTGAATCTTGTAGTCGATGGTAATAGCCCTTTCCTTCTTAGTCTGTTGACTTAATTGCTTACAAAGTTCTACATATAATTGTTCTGTTTTACGTAGATTCTCTTGGTCATCAATGCCTGTATAGTATGCCATCTTCATCTCTTGGTTTTTTACCATGATGTCAAACTCTAATTCCTCTTCACCTAATTCCGTGATTTCCGCTTCAACCACATCAAGAATTCGCTTCAAAGAAGGATAATCTTTCAATGCTACAGCAATGCTTCCTAGACGCTCCATATCATCCCAAAAGCCTGATAAATCTTCAGATTCAAACGTCTTGTCTAATAGAGTAGAAAAGTTTTGACGAACTTGGTCCAGTTTTCCTTGTTTAGTCCAAAGAGCAGACTGAATTATTAAATAATGAAAATACATACCCGAAACGCTTGGATCGTTTAAATTAGACTTAGCACGATTAAGATAGTCCTCAGCCTTTTCAAAATCCCCAAGTTCTGTATACTCTGCGCAAAGGTTAATATTGGTCTTAAAGAGGCTAAGTTCCGTCGGACGCTTGCCCTTTGCCTTCTCCCTTTCTGCCATTTCGAAATACTTAAGTGCATGCTCATGATCACTTAGACGCATGTATTCGGCAGCGATATTGTTATAGAGTTTGCCAGAAACATCAGATAGTTCCTTTTGCCTTGCCACACTTATACCACGAAGGAAGTGTTCCACTGCCATCATTTCATTACACATAGATGAATAGATGATACCGGTGACATTTTCTAGATTGCAATACAAAAGAGCATCACTCTCTGGTGTAATACGAGCACTAGCACGTTCTGCCAAAGCCAAGGCATCACTGTAGGCACCAGAAAGAAGTTTTTCCTGGCTCTGTTCAAAGCAAGTTTTCGCAAAATCTGTCTCATCCTGAGAAACACGATTTTTGGTCTGACTCATCTCCTCCATGAGATTGTTGAAATCTGTCAAATTCATTGGACGATAGAAGAAAAAGCCCTGAATGACATCACAACCTTTCTCCTTTAATATATCAAGTTGGTCAGCTGTTTCTACACCTTCCGCTACCATTCCAAGACCTAAAAGTTGAGACATCTGAATAATGGAATTTATAATATTTCGACCCTTTTCGCCATTTTTCTCATTCAATTCAAAGAATTTGATGTCAAGTTTTACTACATCTGCATCAATATCTTTTAACATATTAAGAGCGGAATAGCCGCTTCCAAAATCATCAATATAGATTAAAAAACCATAGGTTTTTAAGTTATCAATGACTTGGTAGATAGACTCACTATCGTTTACGAAAGCAGATTCTGTAATCTCAATATGGACATCCTTTGGTGAGACATCATAGGCCTCACTAAATCCAGTCATTGTCTTGTAGATATCAATTTTACTGAAATCTTCTCGAGAAACATTTACTGATATCGGTACTCGATGAAGTCCAGCTTGTTTACGTTCTGCTTGCCACGCAAAGGCTGATTCCCAAATAAAGCGGTCCACCAATGTCACTAAACCCCGGTTCTCTAATGCTGGAATAAAGGCTCCTGGAGAGATAAATTCTCCTTCATGAATCCAGCGAACTAATGCTTCGGCTCCCACAACTGTATGGCCTGATACCGAATACTGAGGCTGTAAATACATCTGAAATTCTTTCTTCTCTACATATTCCCGTAATTGGTCTTCAGTAATTTCTTCTACATTTATCATGAGTTTTTCCTCTTTTATTTTTATGCAGCAATTGGCTTGCCACAGTGATTGACTACATTGCCTATTTTAGCACACTCGTGTATAGGATGTTTTATTTATAGATGTTAATTCATCTTCAATCATATGATACTCATATTATTTAAAATTGTATAAATAATCTTATTAAGATACTTAATAATACATCATAAAAAAATAGCGACTTGTTTATCGCTATTTCTTATAAATTTTGGTCTATACACGTTATCCGCACATTAGTCGCCTAAAGGGAATACCCAATGATTTATAGACAATGTTATTTTAAAATATACCTAACTAAAAATCAATTCTTTGCCTTATGGCAGCTGAAATAACAATATTACATTGTTCGTTGACGTTATGAAATTTAAATCTTGAATTGAATATTTCTTTGCCAATTTCTAATATAAGTTGTGCTATAGCTTCATCCGCGAAAGAAGAAGAAACCATTTCTACATCTTTAAAATCTAAAATGATTCCATTGTCACAAATATTCATTATATTTATTAGATAGTTTCTAACAACTTTACCAGATTGCCTTGTACCGGTACCGAGTTTAGATTCTTTTTTAACATTGAATACTATCCAACTATTTTCATTTTCCATTTCCTCTATATCGCTATTAATAGTTTCATATACTTCGTAATTTCCTAATGATTCTTTTATATTGATTACGTTATCAAAATTCAATGAGAAATCTATTCTTGTACAATGATTCGTATTGTTTAGAATGGCGAGATTATCATATGTTCTAATTTTATTGTTTTTAAAATCAAACATTTTTATGGCATGACCAGTCATAACGTTTAAATATCCTTTGTTATTCTCAACAATTTGTTTTAAACCCCACATGCCGTTTCCTTGACCAATATTTCTGTTCCCAGATACTTTCGCACTCAAAGCTAAATCAATTGCTTCAAGTTCATTTTTTGGAGAGAATTCGCCAGATTCAGATAAAGTTTTTAGTAAGCCTTCGCCACTATCAAAAATAGAAATATTAACAAGTCTGCTTCTATGATGAACCTGAGCCATTATTAATCCTTCGTTATAACCAGAATGAACAATTACATTGTCCATAATCTCTTTTAAGCACCAACTCAATGCTGGTAAAAAATTCTTTTCGCACACAAATAAATATTTGATTTGATTGATTATTGAATCCGCAACAACATCTACATTACTATTATCAAATTCTATTACCTTATCAAATATACTTGCATCAGTCTTATCTTTATTTGAAGAAATATGTATCGGATTTTTTAAAAATATTGACGAAATATAGCCCTTATCTTTTACAACAATATTTAAACCATTATTTTGATAATACTTAATTATTCCTGAAATTGATGTAGAAATATTGCTATAAGTTGGGGTTTTACTTGATCTTAAATCTATAATTATTCTCTTGCCACTATTCTTTTTTGAATTAAAAAACTTTATTAAAGCATCAACAACTTTTATACTCTTTAATTCATTTAACAAAACAACAATATCATTATCAGTTTCTTTAACATTTAGTATCATAACTAGATTTTAGCATTTTATTTTTTATTTTTATGAACAATAAAATAACTATTAAATTTATGATAATATTGGCTACAAATTATTTATAAACAATCGGAACTCTATGATTTATTGAACAAATTAATTCATAAGAAATAGTATTAATGTTTCTAGCATACTCTTCTAAATCATCATATATTATTACTTCATCTAATAAATTGACATCAATATCACTAACATCAACCATCATTTGATCCATACAGATATTACCTAATATTCTTGCTTTTTTACCATTGATGTTGATAGTGTTTTTATCCTTATTAACTCTTAAGAAACCATCACCATATCCTACTGGTATAGTTGCAACCTTAATTCTTTTATCCGCAACAAAAGTACGATTATAGCCAACAGTTTCACCTTCATCAATATATTTAATATGAGAAATGATGGAATGCATAGTTAAGGCTTGCTTTAATTCAGGATAGCCACCAAGACCATATAAAACAATACCAGGTCTTACCATATCTAAATTATATTCAGGATATCTAAAGATACTTGCAGAGTTAGCACAATGTTTTATTTTAAATATAATATTATCTTTTTCTAATTCTTTAATAACATTATCAAAAATCTCATATTGAATTCTTGTTGATTTCTCATTTTCACTATATGCAAAGTGGGTAAAGATTCCTTCAAATAATAGATTATCAAGATAATAAGCTTGTTTCATTTCTAAAACATCTTTAAAACCTAATCTATTCATACC
>CAVDLK010000002.1:23925-25648 GCA_963609745.1 Erysipelotrichaceae bacterium
ATTCATACCAGTATCAACTTTTAAATGACACTTTATTTTTATATTTTTATCATTTAATTGCTTAGCATATATTAAAGAATAAACACATTGACTAATATCATATTTATTTAATAAATAAGCATCTTCAACATCAGTATAACCAAGAATTAAAATAGGTGTTTTAATACCATTATTTCTTAAAGCAATAGCTTCATCTATATTACTAACCGCAAAATAAGAAGCACCTAGTTTTTCATATATTAAAGATAATTTATCTACGCCATGACCATAAGCATTATCCTTAACAACACAACATATCTTAGCATTACCTGCTTTTTGTTTAATTATTTCATAATTGTGTTCAATAGCCTTTGTATCTATCTCAACCCAAACACGATTTATCATAATGTTTTATTACTTTTGAATAATTTTATTTAACGATTTAATTAAGATAGGAATTATTAATAATTGAATAATTATTCCTGGTAATGCTGTAACAAAAGCAGCCATTAGCCATATTGATAAGGAATAAGTATTTGCCATATATATAAAGCCATTAAATAGGCCATATATAATCCTGCCAATAAGCATAGCAGATATTAAAACAATATAATTCTTAATTAATTCGTTATTAATTTTAATTATGTTATTTAATATACCAACAAATAATCCATATGAAGCTAGTTCAACTAACATTTGTGGAAGAATTGCTGAAGGTGGCATAGAAAATATAATATGAGAAATAAATGGTGTTAATAAACCAACAATAAAACCATAAAAAGGCCCACATATAAAACCACATACTAATACTGGAATATGCATTGGTAAAAATATTGACCCAGCATTGGCAACAGCATGGAATGCTTGAGGCAAAATTACACCAAGTGCTAAACACATTGAAGCTAAAGTTAAATTCTTAATTTTTTTATTCATAATCTTCTACTCCTTCTACCTTTATTTGCTTACATAAAACAATTTCTCTTATTTCTTTTCTACCCTTAATACAAGTTTGTAATGTTAGAAATTTATCATCATAAGAGTAACCCAGTTTTGTATTATACAACATTGCATTATCAATTGTATTCTTATATTCATTAAATTCATCTAAAGAATAATTTGTTATATAGTACTCATAACCATCTTCTACATAAGAATAGTTACCCTCTTCATCTAGTATTAAAGGACAATTGTAAACTGCAACTACTTCATATGTTCTTATTTCATCCTCTAAATATAAATAAACTTCTTTATTAGCACTATAATTATCTTCATCTAATAATAGTTCTAAATTAGAAAATCTAGGTCTAACATTAGGGTCATATTCTTCATAATCCGTAAATTCAACTCTCGTATAATGACCATATAATATTAGATTTTGATCATCTAAAGTATTTCTATCATCTAAATATATTGTTCCCTGTATTGAATATTCCTCATTCATATTTCTTCTAAGATAATAAGCATAAGTTTCACTATATACAACAGGTTCATTAATAATACCTGATTTAAATATTATTTGGCCTATATAATCATCATTTATACTTTTATAAGAATTAAATTCATCCTTAGAAAAATAAGGAAATACTTCTTTTACTTCTATTTGTTCATCAATTACTGGATTATCATCAATAATTGTTTCTTCTTCTTTTTTTGTATCTGCTTTAAATAATAAATAGAAACCAAAAGTAACACATAACAATAATAAAACAATTAAACTAATTAGTAGTTTTGTAGTATTTTTTTT
>CAVDLK010000003.1:0-25451 GCA_963609745.1 Erysipelotrichaceae bacterium
ATTGAAATAGGCAGTGATATTTATAAACAAACTCTAGATAAAGCAATGGAATATTTTAATGCTTTATTATCTATTTGTGATCATTTAAAAAGGAAGGAGTAATCATGGACAAACCTAGAAAAAGAACAAGACATATTGCTAAGGATGTAAATGTCAGCAAGATTGAAAAGAAAGAAGCTTTAAATATAGAAGCTGTAGGCAAAACCACAAAAGGTATTGCTGCTCTAATAGCTAAGTTAAAAGGTAAAAAACTATGAGAAGAAGAAAAAATAGTTTATTTAAAATTATTATTTTTATATTAATTATCTTCTTAATCTATCGCTTCTTCTTTGCGAGAAAAGACAATAGTGATACTGAAACATTTAATGGTTATACAAATGTTTCTACAACTTATTCTAGTGATTGGTCAACAGGTTCTAATGTTGCTAGTATCAATGAAACAACAAGTAATGATACTGGTATAAGAGATAAATATACAACTATTAAAGGTAATGGTGAAGATACAATTACCATTATGGTTTATATGTGTGGTGCTGACCTTGAATCACAATATGGTATGGCTACTAGTGACTTAAATGAAATGGCTAATGCTGATTTATCAGATAATATTAATTTAATTGTCTATACTGGTGGTTGTTCTGATTGGAAAATATCTGGTATTTCTAATAAATATAATCAAATATTCCAAGTTGTTGGAAATGAACAAATTGGTTATCTAAATGAAAATGCTGGAAGTGGCGCAATGGTAGATCCTGATACTTTAACTTCCTTTATTGAATATGGTGTTAATAATTTTGAAGCAGATCGTTATGCATTAATATTCTGGGACCATGGTGCTGGTTCAGTTCAAGGTTATGGTTCTGATGAAAACTATCCAAGAAAAGGTTCAATGACTCTTGATTTAATTGATGAAGGTTTAACTAATGCTGATGTTAAATTTGACTTTATTGGTTTTGATGCTTGCTTAATGGCAAATACTGAAACTGCTTTAATGCTTAGTGAACACGCTGATTACCTAATTGCTTCGGAAGAATCTGAACCAGGTATTGGCTGGTATTATACAGATTGGCTAAATTCTTTATCAAAGAATACTTCATTATCAACAGTACAAATTGGTAAAACAATTGCTGATTCATTTGTTGAAAATTGTGCTGACAATGTTCCAGGACAATCTGCAACTTTATCAGTAGTTGACCTAGCAGAATTAGAATATACTTTGCCTAGTGTCTTATCAAGTTTCTCAACAAGCACAACAGAATTAATTGATGCCAACTATACAACAGTGGCAAAAGCTAGAAGTGGTGCTAGAGAATTTGCTAGTTCACAATTAGATTTAGTAGACCTTATTGACTTAGCTAATAATGTTAATACTACTGAGGCTAATAATTTAATTAAAGTATTAAAGAGTTGTATTAAATATAACAATACCTCAAGTGATATATCTAATGCTTATGGTTTATCAATATACTTCCCATATCGTGCTACTTCTTATTTAAATAGTATTTTAAATACTTATGATGCTATTGATATGAATGAAGAATATTCTGATTGCATTAGAAGTTTTGGCTCCTATACTACTGGTGGCCAAGTATCATCTGGTGGTTATTCATCAATATATGATATCTTCACCGGTGGAACATCTTATGATTATAGTGACAATTATAATTATGAAAGCCAAAGTAGTTCTGATTTATTAGTTGATATTCTAAGTACATTTATAAGTGGATCCTATTCTAATGATCAATCATATTCTTCATATTATGATTATGGTTATGACTCTTGGTATGATAGAAGTTTAAATCAAGATATTGCTGAATATGTTAGTGAAAATCACTTTGACGCAGATTTAAATTTCAAAGATGGCAAAATATCTCTAACAAATAAACAATGGTCAATGATTGATAGTTTGTTATTGAATGTCTATATCGATGATGGTGAAGGATATATCGATTTAGGTAGTGATGCAATGTATGATTTCGATGAAGATGGCAACTTACTAACAATGACTGACATGACATGGCTTGCTGCTTCAATCGATAAGCAAAACTATGAAGTTGTACCTTTCTACTATTTAAGTACTTATGATGATACTGATACTGGTAGAATCCCTGTTTTATTAAATGGAAAGTACGCAAACTTAATTGTCAATATTGACGATGAAGATATTAAAGTTGTTGGGGCAACATTTGATTATAAAGGTGAAAGTGCTATGGTTGCTAAGAGTATTGATAAACTAAAACCAGGTGATGAAATAGCCTTTGTTTGTGATTATTATTTATATGATGGTAGCTTCTTAAATACTTATCAATTAGGTGATACTCTAACAATTAATGATGATTTATATCTATCTGATGTATATATCAATGAAGATAAATATCTAGCAGTATATGAAATTCAAGATATTTACCAACAAACTTACTATACAAGTATTATGCAATAAGCCAGTTAATCTGGCTTTTTAGTTTAGGAGGGATTATGCAAAGAGGACTAGGACCAAGAGGTTTTTTAACTGACGAAGAAAAACAAAATATGCCTAAAATAACCAAAGGATTACTTAAGAGAATATTTTCTTATTTAGTTCCCTATTGGCCACAATTTTTATTAGTATTTGTAACAATTCTAATATCAAGTGTTGTTGGCTTACTTCCATCTATGATTACAGGAAAGATAGTAGACCAAGCCCTAGTCGGTAAGGATATGGCCTTATTAATTAAGTTATTATTAATGGCATTTGTGGCTTTGACGGCAAGCCAAGTAATTGGTGTTTTAGAGAGTTATATCAATGCTTGGATATCACAACAAATTATCTTTGATATGAAGAATCAAATGTATAAACATCTTCAATATATGCCTCATTCCTTTTTCACAAGTGAAAAACAAGGCGATATTATTACAAGAATGGATACCGATATATCTGGACTATCATCAGTTATATCAGGTACTCTATCTAGTATTGTTTCTAATATTGCCACCGTTGTAACAACCATAGTTGCTCTTTGTTCGATGAGTCCTAAATTAGCGCTAGTTGGTATCGCAATTATTCCTTTGCTTGTCTTACCTACTAAATCTGCTGGTAAATCCCGTTTTAAACTACTCTCACAAGCTCAAGCAAAGCAAGATGAATTAAACCAAGTAATAAATGAAACATTAAGTGTATCGGGTTCCGTGTTAGTAAAACTATTTACTAGAGAAGAAAAAGAATATGAAAACTTTGTAAAGATCAATAAAGAAGTATCAGAATACTCTTTAAAAGAAGCACGTAGTGGTAAATGGTTTAGAGTAATCATGGGCATGTTTACCCAAGTTGGACCTTTACTAATTTATTTTGCTGGTGGTTATTTAATTATTAATAATCTAGACACTGCCTTAACAGTTGGTGCTATAACTTCAACTGTTGCCTTAATAAATCGTTTATATCGACCAGTAGAATCATTATTAAATATATCAGTGGACTTTACTAGATCATTAGCCCTATTTAGTAGAATATTTGATTACTTTGATAGAGAAAATACAATTACATCACCAATAAATGGCCAAAAGCCAAGCGTAAAGAATCAAGATATTGTCTACACTCACGTTGCTTTCTCTTATGATAAAAAAGAACCACTTCTTACGGATGTTAATTTCACAATACCAGGAGGAAAGATGTATGCCGTTGTTGGCCCATCTGGTTCTGGTAAGTCTACCTTAGTTAATTTTATTCCTCGACTTTATGATGTTGATGCGGGTAGTGTTACTATTGCTGGAGTTAATGTAAAAGATTTTGACTTAAAATATCTAAGAGAAAATATTGGTGTAGTTAGCCAAGATACATATTTATTTAATGGCACAATCTTAGAAAACCTACAATATGCTAAAGAAGATGCCACAATGGACGAAATAGAAAATGCTTGTAAGATAGCCAATATTCATGATTTCATAATTTCTCAACCTGATGGCTATAATAGCGAAGTTGGTAATCGTGGTCTTAAATTATCCGGTGGTGAAAAACAAAGAATATCTATTGCCCGTGTTATCTTAAAAAATCCCAATATATTAATTCTAGATGAAGCAACTAGTGCTCTAGATTCTATCTCAGAAAACGCTATTCAAAATGCCCTAGAAACTATGATGGTAGATAGAACCAGCATTGTTATTGCCCATAGATTATCAACAATATTAAAAGCCGATAAGATATTAGTTGTTTCTAATGGCGTTATTAAAGAACAAGGAACTCATGAACAACTACTACAAAATAATGGTATCTATAAGAACCTATATGAAACACAATTTAAACAAGCTCTAGAATATGTAAGCAACACAGATTCCTTAAATATTGACACCTTATCAACTACTTATAAAATAAAGAAAATATCTGAAGAAGATATCAGTGATGTATATAACTTATGTAAAGCAAATACTAAATATTATGAATACGCTAAAACAGAGCCTACAAAGCGTAATCTTACTGAAGTTATATCTCAACTTCCTGAAGGTACTGGACCAGAAAATAAATACTTTATTGGCTTCTATGACAACGATAAATTAATCGCAATATTAGACCTAATCACTAAATATCCTAATGTTGATAATGCCTTTATTGGTTGGTTTATGGTTGATGTTCACCTACAAAGAAAAGGACTTGGTAGCCAATTATTTGCGGATATTAGATCATCATTAAAAGCACAAGGTTATAATCACTTAAGACTTGGTGTTATAGAAAACAACACTGAAGCTATTAATTTCTGGACAAAACAAGGTTTTAAATACACTGGTATCACAAATAAACAAGAAGAATATAATGTGCTAGTTTTAAGTAGAGATATATAATTATATTTATGATTGATTTACATACCCACTCTTTATATTCTGATGGAACTGATACCATCGAACAAATAATTGAAAAAGCTAAAGCATTAGGCCTTAGTCAACTTTCTATAACTGACCATAATATTCTTACTGGTTCTATTGCCGCAAGTAAGATTGCTGAAGGCATAGACTATATTATCGGAACAGAATTAACCGTTGATTATAATGGTAATGAAGTACATTTATTATCTTATTTTCCTAATGGTTCAACAACTGATTATAAAAATGTTCAATTTATCATCAAAGAAGCAGAAGCATATAAAAAAATAGCCTTATTAGAAACTATTGAAAGACTAAATGATATGGGCATTGATATCAATATCAATGAATTAAAAGAATTCTCTAAAGGAATTATAAATCGTGTTCATATCTGTAAGGTATTAATGAAACATGGTTATGTAAACTCGGTTAGTGAAGGCTTTGATAAATATGTTGGTGAACATTGTCCAGCCTATGTCCAAAGAAAAACCATCTCTTTAAATAGTGCTATTGAAGCAGTTCATAAGGATGGTGGTATTGCGGTAATAGCTCATCCATATGAATATATTGAAAATATGGACATTGATGATTTTTTCAATGATGTTATCGATTCAATAGATGGTATTGAATGTTACCACCCAAGCGCAAATGAAAAAAATATAAAACATCTTCTTGATATCGCAAATAAACATCATAAATTAATCACAGGTGGCAGTGATTACCATGGTACAAACAAAACAAATAACGACTTAAATATTATGCAAGTTGATGATAAATACCAAATTAAAAGAAATAATTCTTAAACTTCTAAAAATAATCAAAACTATACAAAATATCTCTTTGTGACTGATTATGAGTTATAAGGAGATTTTTTATCACATTTATCTTTATTTTGTTTGCCAATAAGTGCTGCTCTTATATCACTCTCAATAATTTCTTCTGTAGTATATATTTCTTTACGCACATCTTCCCAAATGACCCACTCAGTATCATTCAATTTAACACTCATTAAAAATTACATTATAAACTGTTATTTACCTTTTTCTTTCGAACTAAGTTTACTATTTATAGATAATTAGCCAAATCTATATATAAATACTCACATTTGGCTGATTATCCTATGTTTATATAGGGATAATCAGCCAAATACATCATATATTACTATTCTATGGCTGATTATATGCTAAAATAATGGTAATAATTAGCCAAATCTATATAATAAATATATTCTGTGGCTGATTATGATAAGGATGGAACACACATGATTGGTAGGAAAGAAGAAAAGAAATTATTGAATAAGCTATATAACAGCGATAAATCACAATTTGTTGCCGTATATGGTAGAAGAAGAGTAGGCAAGACTTTTTTAGTAAATGAGGTATTTAAAGATAAAATAACATTCAGACATGCAGGCCTTTCTCCAATTGAAGAAGATAACAATGTATTAGATAATCCATTAAAAAGGCAATTAAAACATTTTTATAATTCTTTAATACTTCATGGAATGAAGGAAACTAAATGTCCTGATAATTGGATGGATGCATTTTTAATGTTAGAAATGTATCTTCAAAGTATAGATGACGGAACTAGACAGCTTATTTTTATTGATGAACTCCCTTGGTTAGACACATCAAAATCTGGTTTTATAACTGCATTTGAAGGATTTTGGAATACATGGGCATGTGCTAGAAATAATCTAATGTTAGTAGTATGTGGTAGCGCAACTTCATGGATGAGTGACAAATTAATTAATAATCATGGTGGACTTTATAATAGATTAACATGCGAAATTAAATTACAACCTTTTTCTTTAAAAGAATGCGAAGAATATTTCCAAAATGAGAATATTAAACTTTCTAGATATGACATTGTTGAATCTTACATGATATCTGGCGGTATTCCATATTATTTAGGATATTACCAAGGTGGTCTAAGTCTCGCTCAAAATATTGATGAAATATTCTTTAAAGATAAAGCACCTTTACGTAATGAATTTAAAAGACTATTTAGTTCTATCTTTAGAAATCCAGATATGATGATGTCAATTATAAAAGTGATTGGTTCTAAACATTACGGACGTACTCGAGATGAGATTGCTAAAAGTATTAAGACAAGCTCTGGTGGAACATTAACAAGTGCCCTTAATGCTTTAATTTCTAGTGATTTTATTATTAAATATGTTCCTTTTGCATGTAAGAAAGAAGAGTACTATAAGCTAACAGATCCTTTTTGCAATTTCTATTTAAATTTTATGGAAAATGAAAATTCATTAAGTAATGATTTTTGGCTCTCTAATATCTCTTCACAAAAAATTGTTACATGGAGAGGTATAGCTTTTGAAAATGTTTGTTTTAACCATATTGATCAGATTAAGAAGGCATTAGGCATAAGTGGTGTAAGCACAAAACAATCTGCCTGGTCAAAAAAGAATACAGAAGAAAATGGAACACAAATTGATATGATTATTGAAAGAAAAGATAACGTCATCAATATGTGTGAAATGAAATTTTATGGTGGTGAATTTGTTGTAGATAAAAATTATGATCGCATACTTCGCAATAGGATAATGCTTTTAGAAGAAGAGATAAATTCTAAAATGGCTATACATAGTACACTTATTACTACTTATGGTTTAAAATATAACGAATATAGTGGTGACTTTGTTAAAGTAATTACTATGGATGATATGTTTGAATAGAAATCTAAAAAAATACTCCAATAAATAGTCGGAGTATTGTATTTTATAGATTATTTAAAACACCATCTTTCAATAACAATCTATGATCAGACATCTCTGATACATTATTTGAGTGTGTAACTACAATAATAGTTTTATTATAGTCATGAGCTAATTCTTTAAAGATTGATATGATTTCTGCTTCTGTTGCAGTATCTAGATTACCAGTAGGTTCATCCGCAAAGATTAAATCAACATTACTTGCCAAGGCTCTAGCAATAGCAACACGTTGTTGTTCACCACCGGAAAGTTGTCCTACCATACGATCTGCTTTTGATTGAACAATACCAAACCTATTTAATAAGTTATAAGCAACATTTTTTCTATCAGCTGGTAATTTATTATCTGTTTCACTCATTGCGACTAAAACATTTTCTACCGCTGTAAGATAATTAATTAAGTTATATTGTTGGAATACTACCGAAATACAATTTCTTCTATATTTGCCTAAACCAATTTCCTTAATATTTTTATCCTTATAATATATCTCACCAGACTTACAAGTATCTAGACCAGCAATTAAAGACAAAAGTGTAGTTTTACCAGAACCTGATGGCCCTAGGATGGTATAAAATGTGTTTTCCTCAAATTCAGCACATAAATCTTTTAATATTACTCTTTCATATCCACCATCAATATATGAATAGTTAATATTTTCTAATCTTAATATATTTGTCATATCTTTATCCTTGATTCATTAGAATCTTCTTAGGGTTATATCTCATTATCATAAATGAAGGTATTATTACAGAAATCATAACAATAGCCAATCCCATAACATATATCTCAGCAATTATCATAGGTGAAACAGTAACTTCATATTCACTTAATAAATCATCTAAACTTATATCAGTTGTATAATCAGTATCCCAAATTGATGAATAATAGTAATAATCATCATTATCATCCTCTTCAATACCACTAGAAGATATTTGATATTCAAGAACCTTCGCACCAACCTTATTGGCAATTAAACTTCCTGAACCTACCGCTAAAGTAAAACCAATTACCGCAACAATAGCAAGTTCAACAAAGAATTGCATAATTACTTTTAACTTAGTAGCACCTATTGATAATAAGACACCAATTTCATATTCTCTTGTTTTTAAAGTTAAAGCTGTTACTAAAGTAATAATTACAATAGCATTTATTACTACTAACCAAACAATGAAGTTAGCATATAAACTCAATGTATCCAATGGTTTAGATAGTTTTTCAAACTCTTCATTATTAGCATCTAATTTATGGAATTGTGTTAACTTGTTAGAATATTCTTCGACAAAGTCATCAACCTCTAATGGATCATTTAATAAGATTGTTGTGTCATATACAGTAATAGAATCCTTATTCTGCGTAGAAGGTCTATTTGATTCATTTTGATAATACTCATCATCTGGATATATCACTTTATAATAATCAAACATCTTCTGTTCAATAGATATATAAGCATTATTTAATGTTGTTCCTGGCATTAATATCATATTGTCAGGATTTTCATATGGATAAGTATAATCATAATTATTTGAATCAGGAGTAATTGCTTGATTATGAGAATAGATACCTATTATTTCATACTCGATAATCATATCATCTTCAGTTACACCGGTTTCATTTCTTAAGTAATAGAAAGGATTTTCTACACAAAACTTAACAGTATCACCAACACTTAAGCCATTAAGTTCCGCAAGAGCTTGGCTAATTAATACAACATTAGAACTATTATCTATCTCATCTTGATTATAAAATCTACCACTTACAATCTTAAAATCACCATCTGAAAATTCAATCATATCAGGGAAGTAATTACCCTTAACAAAGAATTTTGGATTCTCAACAGTATCACAAACTTCATTACCATCAGCATCTAGATAACAACTTGTATAAGCACCATCGTCTTCGTTTTGTTCAACTTGATTTCCTAATTTAACATATTCAACACCATCAACTTGATAATACTCTCTAGTTTGTAAAGCATTAGCAGTCTTAACTCTATCATCTGTCAACAATGCTTCTACATCAGAAAGTTTTACTGAAGGATAGTTTTTATAAAATTCATTTATCTCATCCTCATCTTCTAATGCATTAACATATTTTGATACTGCATCATAATCTACAGTATAAGTAACTACCGCTCTCATCTTTTGCCTAGTCAATGTCTTAGCAGACTTACTAGCAGTAGATACACCTAAACCAATAATAACTAAGTTACCTATAAGAAAGAATGTCAATACCAACAATATTGATTTTGACATCTTCCTAGTAACATTTTTAATCGCTCTATTTATAAAGTTCATATTAACCTATTACCTTTAAAGTTACCTTGTTCCCTTCTATAATTTCAAACTTATCACCAGAAACTGGAGTAGTTGAATCACCAATGAATATTTGACATTCAGTATTTCCATCATATTCTATAGGTTCAGTTCTAGTATCTTCAACTACATAAGCAATATCCTTTTCAGTTAAGATATCTGTCATCTTAAGTAATTTATAACTTAGTTTTGTATTATCGTATACCGCTGGATCAACAACCGTATCTATAACATATACCATACCCTTAGATACTGTATAAGATACCTTAGCGTTGAATGGGGCATTGTCTAAATCACATGCCTTATTATCACTAGTCTTACATTCTATTGATGAAATACAATTCTTCTTATAGTCATAAGAATAAATATCCTCGTTCTTCTTATCTATACTAATTTGCGCGCCTTGTCCATTCAATTCTCCAATTACCGCAACAAACTTGTCATATGACATTCCTTCATTTAATCCTGTCAAACTAACTCTATTTCCTAAAGATATTGTTATTTCAATATCATCTCTACCATTTAAGATAGTTCCAGCAGCAGGTGAATAATCAATTACATCACCTTCTGAATACCAACTATATGTTTTACTTGTTTTATATGAACTGATTTGACTATTCACAAACCATGAAATTGCTTCACTTTCCGTATAGCCACTCATATCAACCATATAGATTGCTTTACCTTTAGAAACAACAACCTTTAATGTTTCATCTTGCTTGATGGTCTTACCGCCAGCAATAGATTGTGATATCACACAATTAACTGCAACATCATTAGAATATGATTCAACCTTACTTACATTTACTTTCTTAGAACTAATCCAAGATTCCACTATTGAATAATCCTTACCAACAAAATCTTCTACCGTAATAGTACCCGCTGGTGCTACACCTTTAGAAACATTAATCTTTAAGGTAGATGATCTAGTAAAGGAATCTTCATCACATCCTGAGAAAGCATAAGATACAACTTTATTTTCTTCTACATTGTCATCATAAACAGTTGTAATCTTAGTCTTTGTTAGCTTGTTCTTGCTTATCCATTCCTTAATATCATCCTTTTCCATAGAATTAATATCAGGAACACTTATTAATTCATCTGGATCAGCACCTTTAGAAACCGTGAATGTTATCTTAACATCATTTCTTACTTTACTACCTGCTTCTACATCTTGAGACAATATAGTATCAGCATCATAATCAAAGTTATATTCTTCATTAAATATAATGCCTGAACTTTCTATCTCTTGTTGTTTTACCCATGCTGCAACATCATTCTTAGTCTTATTCACAAAGTCTGGCATTTCAATTTTTGGTGCCAAGAATAAGAAATAAGCTAATGCACACGCTAGTAACAATATAAGCACGACAACAATAAGGACAACCTTATTTATCGGTTTTTTCTGCTTAACAACGGGGGTCCTGACCTCTTCTTTAAAACTGTCGGGTTTATTTGCGTTAGAAAACTGACTTAAAAAATCTTTATCTTCTGCCATATTTTTAACCTCCATAGCCATTATAATAGATATAGATATTTAAATAAAGGAGCCAAAATTTTTCACATGATTTTACAAGATATAGATAAAAACATAATTAAACTCGCTGAAAATGCTGATGAGGAACTTAAAGAAATCTTTAATAAAATTGATGATATTTGTTTAAAAAACTCAGATAGGATTCTATCTGCATTTATTGAAAATGAGGTATCATATACAGACTTTGCGGATATAAATGGTTATGGTAATTATGATACCGGACGTGATAAATTAGAAAAAATCTTTGCTTCAGTTTTAGGAACAGAAGATAGTTTAGTTAGACCACAAATAATGTCAGGTACTAACGCCTTATATTTAACCTTCTCTGCCCTTTTACATCATGGCGATACAATGATTTCATTAACCGGCACTCCTTATGACTCACTTCAAGAAATGATTGGTCTATGTGGTGATTCAAGTCAATCCTTAAAAAATGCTGGTGTTAAATATGAACAAATTGATTTAATTAATAATGAATTTGATACAGATAAAATAGTTGAAAGACTAAAACAAAATAATGTTAAATTAGTGGAAATACAAAGATCTAGGGGTTATTCATCTAGATTATCTTTATCAATCGCTAAAATAGAAAATGTTATTTCTAAAATTAGAGAAGTAAATAAAGATGTAATTATTATGGTTGATAATTGCTATGGAGAATTAGTTGAAGAAAAAGAACCAGGACATGTTGGAGCTGATATAGTTGTAGGTTCTTTAATGAAAAATCTAGGTGGTGGTATTGCTTCAACTGGAGGATATGTTGCGGGTAATAGCGAATTAATACAAATGGTTGCGGAAAGATTAACTGCCCCAGGAGTTGGCAAAGACCTAGGTGCTAACTTTAATTTAAATAATTCCTTCTTTAAAGGTATATTTATGGCACCTAATGCTGTTAAGAATGCTTTAAAAACTGCTATATTCTCGGCATATATGTTAGAGAAATTAGGTTATGATAATGTATCACCAAGATATAATGAACATCGTACTGATTTAATACAAACTGTTGAATTAAAAACAGAAGAAAATTTAGTTAAATTTACTCAAGGTATACAAGAATCTTCACCTATTGATTCCTTTGTTAAGGTTATGCCAGCACCAATGCCAGGTTATCCTTTTGATGAAGTCATGGCTTGTGGAGCCTTTACGCAAGGTAGTACTATAGAATTAAGTGGTGATGCGCCAGTTGTACCTCCATATACTTTATATATGCAAGGTGGTTTAACCTATGAATATGGTAAACTATCAATCATGCTTGCCTTATCAAAAATAAATCATGAAAACAATCGATAAAACATTAGTATATAACTGTTTAAGTAAAGATAATAAACCTAGAGATTATGTTGAATCTGGGGAAACTTTTATAGTAGAAACGGAATTAAATGGTGGAACTTGGCTAAACAGTAAGGATGATTTATGGGATCCTAGTAAATCTAAAGGACCAAATCTATGTACTGTTATTGGGATTAATGGTGCTGAAGTTGGTGATACATTAAAAGTTGAAATATTAGATATTAAACCAGGTAAACTTGGCTATACTGGCTTTGCGGGTTGGCGCAATGAGTTATCACAATTAATCTATCCTAATGATTGGGATGTAGTTACTAAAACTGTTGAAATACATGATGATTATATTGATTGGTCTGATGATTTAAAACTACCAATTATTCCAATGATTGGCACAATTGGCACTGCCCCAAAAGGTGAGGCGGAGACTAATAAATATGCTTCACACAATGGTGGCAATATGGATGTACAAGAAATTACTACTGGTACTACCATTTACCTACCTGTTTCTGTAAAAGATGGTTTACTACATGTGGGTGATTGTCATGCGATTATGGGTGATGGTGAGATACCTCATGGTGGTGCTATAGAATGCCAAGCTACCTGTACCTTAAGGGTAAGTGTACTTAAGGGTTATAAGGCAAAGAATTGGCTAAGACTAGAAAATAAAGACTACATTATGACTATTGCCAACAATATTAAAATTAAAGATTCCTTTGTTGAAGGCTGTCATGAACTAATTGACTGGATGGTGGAAGACTATAACTTTACCCCACAAGAAGCCTATCTATTATTAGGACAAGTACTTGAAGCAAGATGTACCATGTTACATGGTGATAATGAACCATTTAGTCCTTATATATGTAAGATTAATAAAAAATATTTAAAAGCTGATAGGAATGCAATATGGAAAAAATAATTGGCATAACAATGGGCGATATTGCTGGAGTGGGTCCAGAATTAATATTAAAAGTTATTAAGGATTATCCCAATGCCCTTATATATGGTAGTAAAGATATATTAGATTACTATAATGATAAATATCAATATAAATATAATATTAAGAAAATTAATGATATTAATGATTTTGATATTAATTATATTAATGTAATAGACCCTCTTCCTATTAATATTAATGAATTTGAAATAGGAAAAGTAAGTCCTGAATGTGGTAAAAGGTCTTATCTATATTTAGAAAAAGCCATTAATGATGCTTTGAATTATAAGATAAGTGCTATTGTTACATGCCCTTTAAATAAAGAAGCTCTACATTTGGGTGGCTATAATTATGCTGGCCATACAGAAATATTAGCTAAGTTAACTAATACTAAAGAATATGCCATGTTATTATGGTCAGATAAATTAAAGACTATTCATGTATCTACCCATTGTAGTTTATTAGAAGCAATTAATAGGTGTAAGAAAGATAGAATCATTACTGTATGTAAACTTGCTTATAATACTTTAATACAAGCAGGATATAAAAATCCTAGGATTGCTATTGCGGGAATAAATCCTCATGCTGGTGAAAATGGTTTATTTGGTAAAGAAGAAATAGATGAAATTATACCAGCTATCAATGAATTAAAAAAAATAGGAATTGATGTTGATGGACCAATTCCTCCTGATACCGTATTTTTAAAATGTTTAAATGGTATATATGATTTAGTAGTTGCCCAATATCATGACCAAGGTCATATACCACTAAAATTATTAGATTTTAATGGCGGAGTAAATATAACAGTAGGTCTACCAATAATAAGAACATCAGTAGACCATGGAACAGCCTTTGATATTGCGGGAACTAATACTTGTAATCCTGATAGTTTAATACAAGCAATTAAACTTGCCAATATTCTTGTCTCTAACAAGAGCCATATTGACCACCATCAATTCTAATGATGGTGTTATTTATATAATTAGCCTCATCACTTATTAAGAACTTAACTAGATATGCTACCTCTTTTGGATCACCATATCTTTGTGTTAATATCTTTTCACATTCTTGTTTTAAGAACTCTTCATCATAACCATCTAACTCTGATTCAGTTCCAATAAAACCAGGTGCAATAGCATTTACATTTATATATGGGGCAAATTCTATAGCTAGATTATGAGTTAAAGAAATTAAAGCAGCCTTAGATGCATCATAATCAAAACACATTGGATAATAAGTATTAATACCATTAGTAGAAGCAATATTAATTATTCTGCCATACTTTTTATCATACATGTGTTTATAAACTCTTTTTGCGCAATTATAGGCACCAACAACATTAACATCTAAGGTTCTTCTAAATTCATCAGCCGTTTTTAAACTAAATAAATTAGATAAATCAATTGCCGCATTATTAATTAAGATATCAACACCACCAAGCTTTTCTTCTACCTCACTAAACATATTATCTACTTCTTCTTCCTTAGAAATATCGGCTTTGATTGTTAGACAATTGACATGATATTCTTTAATAATTAATTCTTGTAGATTAAAAGCCTCAGTCTTTGAACTTAAATAATTTATAACAATGTCATAACCATTCTTGGCAAGCTCTAAAGCTATAGCTTTACCAATTCCCTTAGCGCCACCTGTTATTAAAACAACTTTCTTCATATTTTAAAAAGAGCTTTATTAAGCTCTTGATGAATATTTACCATCTTCGGTGAAGACTAGAATCTTTTCACCTTGTTCAATGAATTGTGGAACTCTTATTGATAAACCTGTTTCAGTCTTAGCATCCTTTGTTTGAGTACTTGGAGCACCAGGGATAGCAGGAGAAGTTTCTACAACTGTTAATTCTACTGTTGCTGGTAAAGAAATTGATAATACATTTCCTTCAAAGAATACCAACATAACTTCCATACTATCAGTAATAAAATATTTATTAAAACCAATATGGTCCTCTGATAATTCATATGTATCAAATGTTTCTTGATCCATAAAATAATAAGTACCATCAGATTCATAAGAGAAGCTTGCCTTCTTCTTCTCAATATTTGCTGCTTCAAATTTAGTAGAAGCATTAAAGTTTCTCTCTTGAGTTGAACCTGTCTTTAGGTTTCTCATCTTTGTTTTTAAAATTGCTGCACCCTTACCAGGCTTTACATGCATAAAATCTATAACAACCCATGGATCTCCATCAACAATAACTGTTAAACCTGTCTTAAAATCACCTGCTTCAATTGCCATAATAATTACCTTTCCTTTTCTTCTAAATCATTATATCAGTTTTATTTTCCTTAATATACTTATTCCACTTGATATAACCATAGGTTGTATTAGTAAAATAACCTAATTTCAATATTAATAATACATATTGACCACTTAAAATATTAATAATTGATTCTAATAAAGCACATATATACCAAGCAATCCATTGTTCTTCTAATCTAAATAAAATGAATACACCATTGGCAATACCAACAGCTGATGCACAAGCATCTAGATATATAACTATTGTTTCAATTCTTTTATCAACAATAAAATCAGACATTATATCTAAACCACTGATAAAATAACCAACTACTATAGTCCAAATAATAATTCCCAATATTACTAATAATTCTTGATAACCCTTTAATTTTCTAACAACTGTGAGTTCATCCTTATCCTCATCTTTATGCTTTGACCAATTTATATAACTAATAATATCAATAGGTATCCAGAAGAATAAGGTAGTTGCCATAGTTGCGAAACGATACATCAAAACAACACAAATCAATATCTCACAAATTTCTACCAACAATGAAACTAAGAAATTATAACGTGATTGTTTAGATATTAATAATTCACAAAGGATATTTAAGAAGGTATCCATTAAATAAAGGAAAGTAATTAAATTACCATTAACCCCATTAGCATCCTCTTCAGGAAATAAAATAGAAAAGATAGAAGCTAATATCATTATGGATATAAACCATATCTTCTCATATGTTGTAAAACATTTAGAGAAGAATAATATAAGCAACAACGATAGTGGTATTAAGATAAATGACATATCATAGAATATTGAAAATAAAGTAGATACAAATATAGCTACCACTTCAACTATTCTTATTACTTTATTCTCTTCCATATACAAACTTATTTTTTTCAACATACGAAAAAGATTATATCATTTTATCTATCTATAAGTATAAGTTTTATATTATTGTTAAGAGATAATTTACAGTTTACCGATTTGCTTCATAGGAACGTATTCCTCTTTTGGTATCTGGTATAAGAATAAGATGTTTAAATAGCCAGTTTCCAGGTAATATATCATCTCCATAGAAATCAATGTCTTTCTTACGTTTTTTTGATGAAATATCGATATCAGAGCCGATTGCTTCAGGAATATCAACATCAATCTTTGATGCCTTATAAGCATAGATTTTACTCATTCCATTCATTGTAAACCCATGATTTTTCATCATCTTTCCCATCATACCAGGCATGTATTCTAGTTTACCTACACTATTTACGTAGACAACTGGAACATCAAATGCATCAACATATAACATACAACGCTTATCATTTTCTTGCTGTTGTTTGTCTGTCATCTTTGGATCTGCTGGTGCACCATGAGGAAAGAGAATTAGTGATAATTCTTCATTTTTCACATTCTCATAAAAATGCTTACGCCTGGAATCATAACAAATACCTACTCCAACTTTGCCAAAAGGAGTTTCGATGATATTAGCAAAATTACCTCGTTTAAATACTGCAGATTCACCTTCTGATTTTGATACAAAGCCACAAACACCATCTGGGCCAGCGATTAAATAGCGATTGTAATAATCCCCATTCTCTTTATCTAAGTAACCAACACCAAGATATGTGTTATAGGTTTTTGCGATATGTACAGCCCATTCAAATGTTGAACGGCCATTATCATCCGCATATCTCCAAATCTCTTGACTTGCCATATAACTACATCTAGATAGTTCAGGAAGTACAACAAGATCTGGTTGAGGAAGTTTTTGAATAATTGCTTCAATATATGCATCTCTTTGTTTTATTCCCTTTATATCATTATTAAGTTCAAGCGCAAATATTCTCATGTTTTCCTCCAAACATATTTAAAAAGGTTGCATATTCGCAAACCTTATTTCTTATCGCTTTTCTGTAAATGGTATTTACGTTTTTCTTCATACATTCTTTCATCCATCTCACTTAAGAATGTTTCAACATCACCATCTAATTGATACCTTGCATCACCCATAGATACACTCAAGGTAAATACTTCTTCTTTAGACTCGTTAAATGTTCTTAAATTATTGTTTATTTCAACCATAGTTATACGAGCAAGTTCATCACTAGCATTAGGCAATAAGACTATAAATTCATCACCAGCATAACGGATTGCCAAGCCACCATCAGGCAAAGACTTAAGAAGTATATCTCCTAATTTCCAAATAGCACGATCACCTACACCATGGCCAAAGTTATCATTTATATCCTTAAAATCATCTATATCCATCATGATTCCATATAGTTTATTATTAATGTTTTCTTTTTTAGTTAATATGGCTTTTAAATATCTTCTATTAAATAAACCAGAAAGTTCATCACGATAGATATTTTCAGCATATAGTTGCATTTGTACAAAATATAGTGACATAGCAACTGATATCCATGAAGATGTTATTCCATAAAAGAAGAATTGAACAATAACACCAATTACACATGGTCCTATAAAATATTGTACTGGGAAGAATTGAAGTCTAATTCTTTCTTCTTTTGAATAATATGTTAGATAAATACTATAAACAAAATAAATCATAAGAGTAATATAACCTAAGGGTGAGCCAAAACCTCTTTGATATACATTATCTTCTGATATAGTAAATAAGAATCCTGTTTTAAATAGATTATAAATAATCGCAATAATTTCTATAGCCCAAGGTATAGCAACATATTTTGCCTTATGAAGGGTCTTTTTATAATTCTTATTGATATGAAGGTCAACATATTGGCACCATAATAGTCCTATAGTTACTGTTCCAGCAAAACATAAACTGTTACTTATGTAGTTAATTAAATGACTTGCGAAGAAGTTTCTACCATCAACAATAAATGAAATGGTTTCTAGTAATGCACCAAAGAAATTGACAACAACCATACCATCATATAATTTATCTTCTATATGGATGCTACTTCTATTTCTTTTACGGCAAAACAAAAGATACCACATTGTCAACATGCTTATGCCATTAACTACGATTACTTCTTTTAAATCAACCAATTATCTTCCACCTTTCGTCGCTTATTTAGTATTATAATCCTTTTACAAGCAACTAAGCGTATAATTTTATTTATTATCTTTAAAAACTAAATCGAGTACTCTTGCGATATCTTCGGTACTTATTGGTTTAGAAATATGACCATTCATACCAGCTTCTAGAGACATTCTTTTATCTTCTTCAAAAGCATTTGCTGTCATAGCAACTATTGGGATATTAGCCTTTCTATTATTAGCTAATGTTCTAATTTCATGAGTTGCAGTATAACCATCCATCTTAGGCATTTGAATATCCATAAATATCAAATCATATTTATCATCAGCAGCATTGTACATAATATCAACAGCCTCAGTACCATCTGTTGCACAATCAACTTCAACACCCATATTTTCTAAGATTGTTTCCGCAATCTCTCTATTTAATTCATTATCCTCAACCAATAATACATGTTTACCACTATAATCATATTGTTTTTCGTTATTTTCAACATTATTCTCTTTGTGGTCTTGACTAGTTAAAACATCTCTTAATTCTGACATGAATAATGGTTTAGATACAAAGGCAGTAACACCTGCTTCTCTAGCTTCTTGTTCTAAGTCTGCCCAATCATAAGCAGTTAAAACAATGATAGGAACATCTTCACTAATAACCTTACGAATACGACGAACAACCTCAATACCATTCATATCAGGCATTAGATAATCAATAATATAAACCTTATATTCATCTTTAATATCAGCAGCATCTTGAGCTCTTACAATTGCTTCCTTACCAGAAGATGTCCAATCAGGTCTCATTTCAATTTCTCTTAACATCTTGCTTACTGATCTACAAGTATTCAAATCATCATCAACAACAAGTGCTCTTGCCCCAGTTAGTGCTGGTATTGGTTTACTCTTTACCGTTTCTCCAATAGTCTTCAAGTTTAAAGTAACAGTAAATTTTGAACCCTTACCTACTTCGCTTTCGGCAACAATAGTACCACCCATCATATCAACAATATTCTTAGTGATAGCCATACCTAAACCTGTTCCCTGTACACCTGTAACAGTTGCACTACGTTCACGAGAGAATGATTCAAATATATGACTCAAGAATTCCTTTGACATACCTATGCCATTATCTTTTACCGAAAATTCATAAGTACGATAACCCATAATTGAACAAGGCTTTTCTATTAAACGTATGATGATATCACCACCAGGTCTAGTATATTTAACCGCATTGGCAACAATATTAATCATTATCTGATTCATACGTAATTTATCAGCGATAATATCTTCATGTTCTACATCTTGAGTATCAATATATAAGTTTTGATTCTTAGCATTTACTAATCCTTGAATCATTGTACGAAGATCATGTAATAAGTCTGGAAGATGTATTGGCTTTTCATCAAGTTTAACTGTTCCACTTTCAATTCTACTCATATCAAGAATGTCATTAATTAAACTTAATAGATGGTTACTTGAAGTGCTAATCTTGGTTAGATAATCCTTTACTTGTTCCTTATCATCCATATGTGTTTGTGCTAAAGCAGTAAAACCAATAATAGCATTCATAGGAGTACGAATATCATGAGACATACTATTTAAGAATGTAGACTTAGCTTTGCTTGCCTGTTGTGCCATAGCTAAGGCATGAGACAATTGTTCTTGTTGTTCAAATTCACGATTCTTTTCATTAGTGATTTCTCTAGCAACATATAATACTTCCTTAGCAACGCCATTTTCATCTCTATTCTTAACAATAAAACGAGATTGATACCACTTATTATTTGGATTCTTATATTCTGTAGATATTGTATTAACATCCTTTAATCTATCCGCTAAAGTATTTATATCTAAGAACTTACTCATTGGCGCAACCATTTCTGGTGCCATAAACTCTTTAAGTATCATCTGTTTTACATCATCAAAATTGCCACCCACACCAGCTACTTTATTCATGTGAGGAACAGTAGATAATACTTCATAATGATGAGTATCAATATTCGCTCTAAAGATAGTTGAATAAATTGTTGAAAGAGCCGAAATTACCTCAGCATGTTCTCTTTCATTCTTAAGTTTTGCTTCCTCTAATTCTCTTTCCTTTTTCTCTCTTAATAAATGTTCATTAACAATATCATCAACATTTTGATAAGAAAGTATAGCTCTCAAACCACTATCATCTACTCTACATAAACTATATTGGAAATGATGTAACTTACCATCGATAATACTACGATAATTACCAGTAACTTCGCTTTGTTCACTAAGAACCTTTTTAACATTCTCAGTTGCAAAGATTCTTTCAAGTTCTGGTCTATCCTCAGCATAAACTAATTCAGTTAACCAATGATTTCTTGCCTCGGCATAAGGTAGAATTATCTCATTTCCTATATTTAATGATTCATCATAACCATCACTTAGTTTCAAAACCTTCATAGTCTTTTTCTCTAAATCTACATAATAAACATTCTTAAAATTACGAGCTAAGATGTTAAAGGTTGCTAGTTGTTCTTTTAATTGATTTTGATAAGCTTGTTCTTTTTCTCTTCTTATTCTTTCTTCTTCTAAATGTTCACGAATAATAACATCAACATTCTGGAAACCAGCAATTAGATGAATTCTATCTTGCATTAGATTGACACTAAATTGATAATTAACAATCTTGCCATTTATCAACATACGATAATTGCCAATATATTCTTCTTGTTTAGCCATTACTTGACGTAGATTATTAACACTTAATGCTTTACTTAAAGCCTCTTTATCATCAGGATATACTGATTCAGATATCCAAGCATTTAAGAATGGCTCATATGGGAATTCCTTATCCATTACATTATCAAGTCTTTTATCAACATATTCATCTTCTAATTTAAGAACCTTAGCAGTTGCCTTATTAATATCAACCAAATAAACATTCTTAAAATTATGAGCTAAGGTATTAAAGATTGCTAATTGTTCTTCACGAGCCTTTTGGAAAGCCAATTCTTGTTCACGTTGTTGCTTTTCTTCCTCAATATGTCTAGCGATAATATTATCAACATTTTGATATCCCGCAACAACAGAATCAAAATTAGCTATTTTGATATATGTATAACGATAGTGGTGTACTTCATTATCCCTTATAATACGAAAACTACCGCTCATTTCATCTTTATCTTTAAATACTTCACGTAGATTATCTATAGAAATATTCTTTTTAAATAATTCACAATCCTCGGGATGTACATTTAAAGAAATACGCAAATCACAGAGTTGTTGATAATCATATATCTCATTTTCTTCAATACCATCTTGAATTATAGGCCCTGATTTTAATATTCGAGATACACCTTCTTTTAGATCAATTAAGAATACATTGTAATAATCTCGAGATAAAGCACCAATAACGGACTTATATTTTTCTTGATTTATTTTTTCTACACCCAAAATAACATGTACGATATTACCACTTTCATCTTCATCTTCTTTGAAGAAATGAATTCGACACATTTCACTAAGATGAGATACAAAATCCAAAGTAATATGTTTCTTTCCGCTCATGCGCTTTTGAAGCGTGCTTCTATCAATGAAATCAAGTACTCTATCTAAACTTCTTTTAGAAGAAAAACTATTAAATACACGAGTAATATTTAAATCATAATCATTAGAATCAGGAAGACATAATTTTTTAATAGTATTTGTAGATTTAATTTCGAAAAAAGTATTTTTTTGAATATTGATACGATGCAATGAAAAGAAAATACTAGAAATAGCATTATAAGCACTATTTAGTCCTTCGGTACGTTTTTCATGTTCTATATTTGTTATGAAATCAATATTACGAAAGGCCACAACAAGACGTAAATCTTCATCAGGGTTTGAAATACGAGAATAACGTGCGGCATAGTGATGAATATTGCCATTTTCAACAATACGATAGTTATATTCAATACTTTCTCTACCATCAGAAAAGGTTTTAATTAAGGCATCAGGTAAAAGAGCATTTAAAAATGGTTTTTTATCTTCGTCATATATACGTTCATTAGCGTAAGTACTAAGAAGTTTAGAATATTGAAATCCTTGAGGATTTTCATTAATTCCAGTAGTAACATAACCTTTAAGTTTAATAATTTCAGCACTATCTTGTTTAGGGCGGGCTATGAATACATTAAGATAATCAGCAGTTAAGGCCACCATTAAATCAGCATGATTAATCATTTGTTGTCTCCTCTTTAACTGATATTAGTTCATAAATTGTTTTATAAAGTTTTTGTGCCTCTATTGGTTTAGCTAAGAAACCACTCATACCAGCACCAAGAATTGTTCCTCTTTCATCTTCAAAAACATCTGCCGTCATAGCAATTATTGGAATAGATGTACTATCTTCATGATTTGAGTTACGTATTGCTTTAGTTGCTTCTAAACCATCCATAACAGGCATACGTACATCCATTAAGATTACATCATAAGTATAAGGACTTGCTTGCATATATTTATCTAATCCTGCTTGACCATTTTCAGCTGTATCAACAATACAATTTGCCTTTTCTAAAATAACCTTTGCGACATAAGTATTTAATTCATTATCTTCTACAAGTAAAATATGTTTACCATTTAAGTCATATTCACTGCTGATATCTTTTGTCTCTTCTTTTAATTCTCCTCTAGCAACAATATCAACATAGAATGTTACATCAACCTCTGTACCCTCACCTAATTTACTATTAACAGAGATTGTACCATCCATAGCATCTACTAAACCTTTGACGATTGTTAGACCTAGACCAGTACCTTGAGTTTTACGATTTTCTTCAGTATCTTCTCTTGCGAATGGTCTAAACATATTCTTTTGGAATTCTTCAGACATGCCAACACCAGTATCACGAACAACGAAACGGATCTTTAAACGATTATTCTCTACTTCTAGATTATGAACTTCAAACCAAACATCTCCACCTTCTGGAGTAAATTTAACAGCATTAGATAATAAGTTAAAGAATACTTGATTGAAACGCAATTTATCAACCGCAATAGTATATTCTCCTGGATTCAATTCTGGATGGAAATTTAATTTTTTTGACTCTACTAAAGGATGAATAACTGTTTCAATAGTACTTATAAATTCGGATCTAGTTAGATTTTCTTTATGAAGAACAATTGCACCAGATTCAATTCTACTTACATCCAAAATATCATCAATAAGACCAAGTAAGAAGTTACCAGATATTTTCATCTTATGTAAATATTCGTGAATCGTATCAATATTATTTTCCGCTAATGCCAAATCTACTAAATTGATAATCGCATTCATAGGAGTACGAATATCATGAGACATATCTGATAAGAAACGAGTCTTAACTTGGCTAGCATTTTCAGCCTTTTCAAGAGCATTCTCAATAATCTTTTGTTGTTGTTCTTGAATTATTTCATTATCTTTTGTCGCAATAAAGAAGAAAGCAGACATTGCAACAACTACTGAACAAAATGGTTGGAATGGGAAAATAGTACCTATTGGTATTACTGCACTGTTGATAACCGCACCAAATAGTGGAATAGCCGAAATCGCAATAGTGTGATAAATATAAGAATTTTCTATTTTATAAAGTTTAATAATAGCTAAATCAATAAGAGGTTCTAAATAATAGAAATAATTTAAATAAGAATAAAAATTAAAAATACTTCCTCTTATATATACACCACTTTCATCAAAGGCCCACAAGAAACCTGTAAATGGTGTCAATATAACTAGAAACAACAAGATAAATAGTGGAATTAATTCTAATTTACGGATTAAAGGATTAAAATTCTTACCAACAAAGTTACGTACAAATAAGTGCCACGAAAATGGAAGTAAAACATAAATTATATAGAAGATGAATGCAACTACCTTCCAAATTCCTAAATGAGCAGTACCAGAAATATGACATGCTATAAAGGCAAAGTCCACAATTACATATAAGGCACACGCTAATATTAATATCAAACAACAACTACGACTATTTTTTTGTTTGATTGCTGAAGCAGCACGAAAACCTAATATCCCTAACATGATAAGCATGAAGGCCGAGCTCAGCAAGTAAGAACTTAAAGTACTATTCATATTTCCACCATTTAACCCTATTGGGCTTATCCTTTCTCCTGCGGTAAACAGGGTCTTAATATTACTTTTAAAAAATAATAAACGACCATTGATGAGATTTATATAATCTTCAACGGCCGCTTAAGATTTTCTTAAGTATTTAGACACAAAAACAGACAAGACTATTATGTTCCTTATAAAGTAAATAGAATTTAGTACTCTTACAAATGACCATCATTATCCTCTTATTGTTTTTATAACGGAAAAGGAGTGTATAAGCACTCTTTACGTCCTTTATTATTGTAACAAAAGCATAACGAATTTACCTTATTTTTTATAGGAAATAATGCTAAAAACAACATAAATAAGCCATTTTTGTGTAATTAATATCTTATTTATAATAAAGTTATTAAAAAATTAAATGATTTTTAATAAATTTGTACTTCCCACATACCTTTTTTTATTTGCTACTACTAAAAGT
>CAVDLK010000004.1:0-22493 GCA_963609745.1 Erysipelotrichaceae bacterium
ATAATAGACCTAAAGGTTCTAAAACTACCTTTACTTTAGCGATTGTTAGTAGTGTTATTGTATTTATTTGTATTTGCGGGACTATAGCCGCTGGTATCTTTGCTTATAAGTTATGTGATGGTATTCCTACTTTAAATGTATCTGATTTAATATCTCCTGATTCTTCAACAATCTATGATAATGAAGGTAATAAGATAATGGAGATAGGAATGTATCTAAGAGAAAATATTGAATATGAAAAAATGCCAAACTCTTTAATAGATGCTTTCTTATCTATAGAGGATTCTAGATACTTTGAACACTTTGGTTTTGATATCCCTAGATTTACTAAAGCCTTAATAGATTATGTTAAAGCAGGAGGTGAGATATCATCTGGTGGTTCTACTATAACTATGCAATTAATAAAGAACTCTTATTTTTCTATAGATGATAATGAAAACTCTACTATAGCGGCAAGACAAGGTTTATCTGGTATTAAAAGAAAGATGCAAGAAATAGTATTATCTATTCAATTAGAAAGTCTAGATGATATTAGTAAACAAGATATTATTGCTTGGTATATTAATAAAGTTAATTATGGTAATAACATCAGAGGTGTAGAAAAAGCAGCTCAATATTATTTTGGTAAATCAGCTGAAAATCTAAATCTATCTGAATCTGCCTTTTTAGCTGGTATTATTAATTCTCCTAATACTTATAATCCTTATAATGATTTATATAAATATGATTCTATCTACTTATCACCTGATTCTAATTATCTAGAAAATGCTACTAGTAGAAGAAATGAAGTATTAGACTTAATGGTATATCATGGCTATATTTCTAAAAGCGAAGCAGACTTAGCTAAATCTATTAGAATTGAAGATATGTTATCAGGAGTAAGTGATAACTTCTATGAAACAAATGATAAATATCAATGGTATATTGATGCAGTACTTGATGAGGTAGAAGAAGTAACAGGTGAATCTGCTTATGATGTTGGTATGGAAATCTATACCAATATGAATCCATATATGCAAGAACTTCTATATGATATTCAAAATGATGAAACTGTTATGGAATTCCCTAATGAGTTATGCCAATCTGCTGTTGTCTTACTTGATAATCAAACAGGTGCTATAGAAGCCTTAGGTGGCGGAAGAGGAGAAAGAGATAGTGCTAGACAATTTAATCGTGCTACTAGTGCTTATTTAAATCCTGGTTCTTCCTTTAAACCAATTGTTGATTATGCTTTAGCTTTAGAATATCTTGGCTGGTCTACCGCTCATACTATAACAGACCAACCATATTATCTATATGATGGTAATGTCTTAATCTCTAACTATGATCATCAATATATTGGTGATATGACAATAGCTGAAGCTCTAGCTAGATCACAAAACACTCCAGCTGTACAAACTCTTGCTGCTGTAGTAGATGAAATAGGAGAAGATAAGGTTATTGATTATTTAAATTCTATTGGCTTTAACTTTGAATATGAAGACTTTGACTTACAATTTGCCATAGGTGGAAATAGATGTACAGTAACACCCCTTCAACTAGCTGCAGCTCATGCTATGTTTATTAATGGTGGTTATTATATTAAACCTCATACAATTAACTATATTAAATATGTTGATGGTAGGAACGACTACAAAGCTGATACTAATGGTACAAGTAAACTATCTAAAGAAACTGCTTGGATGATGGCATATCTAGAAGAATATAATATGTCAGGTCCTTATTCTTCTTTAATGTGGTATTGTAAGAAAGATTATCCTTTATATGGTAAAACTGGTACTACTGACTGGGCTGATGCTGGAGTAGATTATGGCATACCAGTTAGTTCTACAAAAGACTCATGGCTAGTTATGCAGACAAATAGATATACTATCTCTTGTTGGACAGGTTATGATGAGCTACAAGAAGGTGCTTACTTTACTAACTATGAATACCAACAAAATACTAAATCTAAGATTGTTGATTTAATATTAGATGAGTTAATAGACCATGCTTCTTATACTGATTATGATCCATATCTAGAACTAGAAAAACCTGATAGTGTAGAAACAATCTATGTAGTTAAAGGTACTTATCCTTATGTATTAGGTGGTGATACTATGGGTTATATTGCATCTAGTGACTTAGAAGAATCTACTGGATCAATGCAAGATGCTTATAACTATTCAAGTCAATTTACTAAATATGTTGATGGTGGTATTGCTTCTATTAGTGGATCTTATGATGGTAATACAGTATATGTTAACTTCTCTATTGGAAGTGGTGAAAATGGACTAATATCAGGTGATGGAGTTGATTTATCTACTACTAATGCATATGGAGAAACAACTCATGCTTCAGGTAGAATATGGTTCCCTCATTGGAATACAATATATACCAGTATTGCTGAACCGCCTTATTACTATCAGATAATTGTGGATGGAAATGTTGTCATCGAAAGTTCTACTGATGCACAAGAATTTTCTGCTGTTGCTCAAGGACAATCATGCACAGTAAAAGTCTGGACAGACAATAGTAGTGGAAATCAAGATTCAGTTGTATCGCAAACCTTTTATGCAAATCAATAAAAAGGAGTTATAAAATTATAACTCCTTTTTCTTTGCATTTATTTAATGTTTCATCATCCCAAATTGAGGATTGTACTTCACCGATATGGGCTTTTGACATTAGTAACATACATAATCTAGATTCGCCAATTCCACCACCAATGGTATATGGTAATTGTTTATTTAATATCATTGAATGATATTGATATTCTTTTTTATATTCTTCATTTGTTAGTTTTAATTGTCTATCTAAACTATTTTCATCCACTCTAATACCCATACTAGATACTTCTAGAGCTGTATCTAATAATTCATCATAATAGAGTAAATCACCATTTAAATTCCAATCATCATAATCTGATGCTCTTTGACCATGTGGTATACCATTAGATAATTTATCGCCAATACCATAGATGAATATTGATTTATATTTTCTAGTAATAGCATTTTCTCTTTCACTAGGTTCTAAATCAGGATACATATCTAATAATTCTTGAGAAGATATAAAAGTTAACTTTTCTTCTAAATTTGTATTTATAGAAGGGTACTTTTGTTTTAATTCATCTAAGGTCTTTAAAATACTTTCATGTATTTTAGTAACTGTAGAGAATAAATAATTTAAATTTCTATCATCTTTATTAATAACTTTTTCCCAATCCCATTGGTCTACATATATAGAATGAAGATTATCTAATTTTTCATCTTTTCTAATAGCATTCATATCAGTATATAGGCCATTACCTTCATAGAACTCATAATTATGTAGTGCCATTCTCTTCCATTTGGCAAGCGAATGTACAATAACACAGTCCTTATTTATATTTGGAGCATTAAATGATACTGGTTGAACAATTCCATCTAGATCATCATTTAAGCCAGTAGACTTTTCTACAAATAATGGAGCACTAACTCTATGAAGATTTAAGGAACTTGTTAGCTTTTCTTCAAAGTGTTTTTTAATAAAACTTATGGCAGCTTGGGTGTCATATAAATTTAAAGATGATTCATAATTTTCGGGTATATAGAATTTCATAAAAACATTTTAACATTAATATATGAAAATATTTACATTTATGTAAAAAAATATGAAAAAAAAGTAAAAAAGTGTGTAAAAATATGTAAATATTTCAAATAATGTAGTAAACTAAATCGTGTAAGAAAGGAGAGGTTATATGAATATGCTTAATAGTAAAGATTGTAATTTCTTCTTTGTTGCGAATATGATAGCTATAATTATTATCATTTTAGACTTATGCTTACTACTTAGTAGGTAATTGTTTATATTGATAATAATGGCTGTTGACAAAAGAATTTAGATGAGCTTGTTATTATCGATGAGCTCATCTTTTTTTGAGAAAGGGGAACTTTATGAAAAAATTATTTCTTGTTTTGATGGCTCTTATGTGTATGTTTTCACTATGTGCGTGCGGCTCTGGTGAAGAAAGTGGAAGTGATGATAGCGATAGTATCGTTGTCAAGATTGGCGGCTCTGGTCCATTAACTGGAGGTGGTGCTGTTTATGGTAATGCTGTTAAAAATGCTGTTGATCTAGCAGTTAGTGAAATCAATGCTAGTGATTCAAAAATCAAGTTTGAAGTAAAATTCGAAGATGATGAAGCTGATGGTGAAAAAGCTGTAACTGCATATAGCACTTTATATGACTGGGAGATGCAAGTATCATTATTCACTGTTACTTCTGGTTCTGGTGCTGCTGTTGCTTCTTTATATGATGAAGATAAAATCTTTGCTTTAACTCCATCTGGTTCTTCTACTGAACTTGTATATACTAACGATAAAAACTTTGCAGGTAATTTCCAAATGTGTTTCACAGATCCTAACCAAGGTGTTGCTGCTGCTGATTATATTTCTGAACATTTCGCAGATAAAAAGGTTGGTATCATCTATAAGAATGATGATGTTTATTCTTCTGGAATCTATGAAAAATTTATCGCACAAAACAAAGTTAATGTAGTTTATACTGGTGCATTCGATAATTCAAGTGCTTCTGATTTCAATACTCAATTAACTGCTTGTAAAGATGCTGGCGCAGACTTAGTATTTATGCCTATCTACTATCAACCAGCTTCATTAATCTTAGTTCAAGCTGCTGCTATGGGATATGAACCAACATTCTTCGGTGTAGATGGTATGGATGGTATCTTAACTCTAGAAGGATTTGATATTTCTCTTGCTGAAGGTCTATATCTATTAACACCATTTGCTGCTGATGCAACTGATGATTTAACTGTTAACTTTGTAACTAATTATAAGAATGCTTATGGCGATACTCCTAACCAATTCGCTGCTGATGCTTATGACTGTGTATATGCAATCCATCAAGCATTAGAAAATATTGGCGTTGACAATATTGATACAAATAATCTATATGAACCATTAATTGAACAATTCACTACTATGTCATTTGACGGTTTGACAGGCAATAATATGACTTGGTCAAGCAATGGTGAAGTTTCAAAAGAACCAAAAGCTGTTATCATTAAAGATGGAGTTTACGTTTCCGCTGAATAATTATGAGTTTCTTATCTTATTTGCTTACAGGACTGGGACTAGGTAGTGTTTATGCGATTATTGCCTTAGGCTATACAATGGTTTATGGAATCGCAAAGATGCTAAACTTTGCCCATGGCGATATCATTATGATTGGGGCATATGTTGCTTATATGCTTACCAATTCTTTAAATTTATCTCCAATACTATGTATTTTAGTATCAGTTCTTGCATGCATAATAATCGGTGTTTTAATTGAAAGACTGGCTTATAAACCTTTAAGGCAAGCCAGTTCTTTGTCTGTTTTGATAACTGCGATTGGTGTATCTTATTTCTTGGAAAATTCTGCTCAGTTAATATGGGGAACTGATACAAAGATTTTTCCTAATATAATTTCTGATGGTTCATTTAAATTGTTTAATGGTCGTTTATCTATATCTTACTTAACTTTAATTACTATATTTGCTTGTTTAATAATAATGGCAATCTTAACTTTATTTATTAATAAAACAAAAATTGGTAAAGCTATGAGGGCTTCTGCTGAAGATAAAGGTGCTGCCCAATTAATGGGAATTAATGTTGATACAACAATTTCTATTACCTTTGCGATTGGTTCAGGTCTAGCGGCTATTGCGGCAGTATTATTATGCTGTGCTTATCCTGCTGTATCACCAACCCTAGGTTCTATGCCTGGTATTAAAGCTTTTACTGCTGCTGTATTTGGTGGCATTGGTTCTATTCCTGGTGCCCTAATTGGTGGTATCTTACTTGGTATTATTGAAACATTCGCAAAAGCATATATTTCTACTCAATTATCCGATGCAATTGTCTTTGCGGTATTAATTGTTGTCTTACTTATTAAGCCAACTGGCCTATTAGGCAAAAAAGAGAATGTGAAGGTGTAATATGAAAAAATACTTTGCTTCTTTATTTGATAAAAGAAATCGTATAAAAACTATCACTTTTTTGGTAGTAATTTTAATTTATATAGTTCTTGAAATCTTAATGCATTCTATTAAACTACCTAGACTTTTAACTAGTTTATTAGTACCAATGTGTTCATATATTGTTGTAGCATTAGCTTTAAATCTAACGGTTGGTTTTTCTGGTGAGTTATCACTTGGCCATGCGGGATTTATGGCAATTGGTGCCTTTAGCGCTGTTACTATTTCTGGTATTACTTCTTCGATAATTACTAATACAATTGTTAGACTAACTCTTTCGATCATTATTGGTGGTATATTCTCTGGAATTTGTGGATTAATAGTCTCTGTTCCTGTTTTAAAACTATCTGGTGATTATCTAGCGATTGTAACATTAGCCTTTGGCCAAATCATTAAGTCATTATTAAATAATACTTATTTAGGCTATGATGATAGTGGTTTACATTTTTCTTTTGTGACTAATGATATTGTTTTAAATGGTGGCAAGATGTTAATATCAGGCCCAATGGGTGCTACTGATACAGAGAAGATTTCTTCTTTTACTGCAGGCTTTATTTTAATTATTTTTACTTTATATGTTTTATATTCATTAATTAATTCAAAATATGGTAGAGCCATAAGTTCTGCTAGAGATAATACAATAGCTAGTGAATCAATTGGTATTTCAATTACTAAAACTAAAACATTGGCCTTTGTTATATCATCTGTTTTAGCGGGTATGGCAGGTGCACTATATGCCCTAAATTATTCAACTTTACAGCCAGCAAAATTTGATTTTAATACTTCTATTTTAATATTAGTTTATGTTGTATTTGGCGGTTTGGGTAATATTTTAGGTACTATTATTTCAACATCAATCTTATATATCTTGCCTGAATTATTAAGATCTTTACAAGATTATCGTATGTTGATATATTCTATTGTTTTAATCGCAATTATGTTGATTACAAATAATAATAAACTTAAGCAATTTATGAATAAGGTTTTTAAGAAAGGAGGCACTAATGACTAATCCTGTTCTTGAAACTAAAAATTTGGGTATTGATTTTGGTGGTTTAACAGCGGTAAATAATTTAAATATCACAATAAATCAAAATGAAATAGTTGGTTTAATTGGACCTAATGGTGCTGGTAAAACTACGGTATTTAATCTACTTACTAAGGTATATGATTCTACTAGAGGTGAGATATATCTAAACGGCGAGGATACAAAAAAATTAAATACTGTTGAAATTAATAAGAAGGGTATTGCGAGAACCTTCCAAAATATTCGTTTATTTAATAATTTAACTGTTATTGATAATGTTAAGGTTGCTATGAACAATAAATATCAATATAGTTTATTTGATACTTTCTTTCATACTAAAAAATATAAGGAAATTGAAAATAAGATTAATGAAGATAGTATTGCTTTATTAAAGATATTTGATTTACTTGATAAAAAAGATATTAAAGCATCAAGTTTACCTTATGGAGCACAAAGAAAGTTAGAGATTGCGAGAGCTCTAGCAACTAATCCATGTTTGCTTCTTTTAGATGAACCAGCTGCTGGTATGAATCCTCAAGAAACTGATGAATTAATGAAGACTATTAGATTTGTTAAAGATAAATTTAATATTTCAATTTTACTAATTGAACACGATATGAATTTAGTTATGGGTATATGTGAAAGAATATATGTCTTAAATTATGGAACATTATTAGCGAAAGGAAGTCCTGAAGAAATCAAGAATAATCCTGATGTAATCAAGGCTTATTTAGGTGAATAAGATGTTACATGTTGATAATTTAGTAGTTAGATATGGCATGATTGAAGCCATTAAGGGAATTTCTTTTGATGTAAATGATGGTGAAATTGTTACCTTAATTGGTGCTAATGGTGCTGGTAAGACTACCACAATGCATGCCATCTCTGGTTTAATAAAACCATACTCTGGTTCTATTGATTTTGATGGCAAAAATCTAGCGAAGATACCATCTCATAAGATTGTGGAATTGGGTATTGCCCAATGTCCAGAAAGAAGAAGAGTTTTTTCAAGCCAAAGTGTGGAAGATAACCTATTATTAGGTGCGTATCTTAGAAAAGATTCTAAAGCCATAAATGAAGATTTAAAGATGGTTTATGATTTATTCCCTCGATTATTAGAAAGAAAGAAACAATTATCTGGTACCTTATCAGGTGGTGAACAACAGATGCTAGCAATGGGTAGAGCTCTAATGGCTAATCCTAAGATTATGTTATTAGATGAGCCTAGTATGGGCTTGTCACCATTACTTGTTAAGGAAATATTCGATATAATTAAAGATATCAATAGTAAGGGTGTAACAATACTACTTGTTGAACAAAATGCTAAGATGGCATTAAGTATTGCCGATAGGGCATATGTTATAGAAACAGGTAAGATTGTCACATCTGGAACAGGTAAAGAATTACTTTATTCTGATGAGATTAAAAAGGCTTATTTAGGAGGCTAATATGTACGTTAAAGATAATATGACAAAAAATCCATATACTGTTTCTTTGGATAAATCAATTTCAGAAGTTCTAGATATCATGTCAGCAACCAAGGTTCATAGACTTCCTGTAGTAGATAAAAGCGGTAAGTTATTAGGATTATTAACAGAAAGTTTAATTTTATCTAATACTCCTAATAGTTCGACAAGTTTATCAGTATTTGAACTAAACTATCTATTAAATAAATTAAGTGTAAAAGATATCATGGTTAAAGATCCTTATACTATTGGCCCTGATGCTTTATTAGAAGATGCCGCAACTGTTATGAGAAAAAACGGTGTTGCTTGTTTACCAGTAGTAGATGATAAAAAGAATTTAGTAGGTATCATAACTCATAATGATATATTTGATGCTTTTATTAATCTACTTGGCTACTATACTGATGGTTCAAGATATGTCATCAATGTTGATGAAGATAGAATAGGTGTAATTGAAGAACTAGCTTCAATATTTAAAGATAATAATATTTCTATATCAAATATTGCGGTATATCATACCGAAAGAGGAATTGAAATAGTAGTAATAGTTCATGGAATAGATAATATTTGTGATGAACTAGACAAAAAAGGATTTAAAGTTACTCATTATATGCATATGCATAACAATAATTAAAATGAAAAAATTATTCTTATGTGATATTGATGGAACCATCTTAGATGGTTCCAGGAATATGAAACATGTTTCTGATAAAACAAAATATGCCATGGAACAATTATCAAAAGATAATTATGTTTTTATTGCTTCTGGTAGATGTAAAGGTTTATTAAATGAAGAATTATTGAATCTACCAATAAATGGCATGATTTTATGTAATGGTGCTTATGGTGAAGTAAAAGGAAAAGAAATATTTGCGGATTATTTAAATCAAGATACTGTTGAAAAGATTATAAATTGTTCTAATAATTGTAATGGTTTCTATGTTTTAGAAACCTTGAATCATATGTATACCAATGATTTAAATTCTGATAAATTTATTAAATTCTTAATAGGTTGGGGACAAAATATTGAAGTATTTAAGTCTGGTATAAATTTAAATGATAAATATCATGTGGCAATGTTAGGCTTTACTGATGAGGATTCTTGTATTAAAGCAGAACAAGAATTAAAGGGAGTTGCCACAATGTTAAGACATAATGGTTTTAAATCATATGATGTTAATATCAAAGGTATTGATAAGGGTGTTGCGGCTAATAGAATGATGGAATATCTAGGCATTGATAAAGATAATGCTTATTGTTTTGGTGATGGTATCAATGATTTAGAAATGTTAGAAGCAGTAGGACATCCTATAATTATGGCTAATGCTGATAAGAGGTTATTCCAATATGATTTTGAAAAAACTCTTGATGTATTGGATGATGGTTTTTATGATTATTTGCTTAGAAATAGTTTGATAAAAGCTATTTAAATAGAGTAAAATAAATAAGTATTGAGGAGGATTTATTGTGGGTTTTGGTGATTCAATTAGAAATTTCATTGCTCCAGTAGAAGAAGATGAACAATTAGAATTGACTCAAGAAGAAGCTAAAAATGTTTCTCCATATGAGGTCAATAGTAACAATATTACTGCAGATACCAATATTGTTTTATTTGAACCAAGAACTTTTGCGGAAGCAGAAGAAATTGGCCATCATATTAAGAATAAGCGTGCATGTTGTGTTAATTTACATAGAATGCCTTCAGAATATCGTCAAAGAATTATCGATTTCTTATCAGGCGTTGTATATGGCGTTGATGGTTCAATAAAGAAGATTGCTGAAAATACAATTTTATGTTCACCTAAAAACCTTCAAGTTGGTGGTGACATAAATCTTTCTTCAGACGAAAATTAAGCTAAGATTAAGACATGTTTGAATAATGATTATTATAGAGAGTTAACGTTTGGTGTAAGTTAATATATAGTTATTCAAAAATCACTTATGAGCTTCATTATTAAAGTAATGACGTAGCTGGCGTTAACAGTTTAAGTAAAAAGTTAAGGTGGTACCGCGCGTTTGCGCCCTTTGGTAGCACCTTTTTTAATAGGAGGATGAAATGGAATATAAAGATACTTTACAAATGCCAAAAACTGACTTTGAAATGAGAGGTAATTTGCCTAATAAAGAACCTGATATTTTAAAGAAATGGCAAGAAGATGATTATTATCATAAGTTTTTAGAAAAGAATGCTGGAAATAAGCAATTTGTTTTACATGATGGTCCACCATATGCTAATGGTAATCTTCATGCTGGAACAGCAATGAATAGAAGCATCAAAGACTTCATTATCAGATCTAAAGCAATGATGGGCTACTATACACCATTTTTCCCTGGCTGGGATACTCATGGTCTACCAATTGAAAATGCTGTACAGAAGTTAGGTGTAAACAGAAAAGAAGTAAGCCCTAAACAATTTAGAGAGAAATGTGAAGAATATGCTCATCAACAAATCGCTCAACAAATGGAAACAGAAAAGCGTTTAGGTCAAATTGCTGATTATGATAATCCATATATAACTTTAAAGAAAGAATTTGAAGCAAGACAAATTAGATCATTTGCTAAGATGGCATTAGATGGTATGATTTATCAAGGTTTAAAACCAATCTATTGGTCACCTTATCAAGAAACTGCTATCGCTGATTCTGAGATTGTCTACATTGATAGAAAAGATCCAACAATCTATGTTGCTTTTAATGTTAAAGATGGTAAAGGTGTCTTAGATGGTGATGAGAAGTTTGTTATCTGGACTACTACTCCTTGGACTATTCCTGCTAACCTTGCAATCTGTTTGCATCCTGATTTTACTTATGCGGTAGTTAAAACAGAAAAGGGTAAATTAATATTCCTAGAATCAATGAAGGATAAACTTCTAGAAAAATTTGGTTTAACAGGTGAAGTTATTAAAACATATAAGGGTAAACAATTGGAAGGAATTACTGTTTATCATGTATTAGATAATAGTAGAGAATCAGTAATTATCTGTGGTGAACATGTAACTGATGAAGATGGTACAGGTTGTGTTCATACTGCTCCAGGACATGGTTTAGATGACTATTATGTTGGTGTTAAATATGGTCTAAAGGCTTTTTGCCCAGTTGACGAAAAAGGTTGTTTAACAAGTGAGGCTGGCAAAGAATTAGAGGGTAAGTTTGTACTAGATGCGAATAAAGATGTTGTACAAATGTTAGATGCTAATGGCACATTATTAAAGATGGAATGGATTACCCATAGTTATCCTCATGATGATAGATTAAAGAAACCTGTTATCTTTAGAGCGACCGTACAATGGTTTGCTTCTATTGATAAGATTAAGCCACAATTATTAAATGCTATTAAGGATGTTAAATGGCTAAATACTTTTGGTGAAACTAGAATCACTAATATGATTAGAGATAGAAAAGATTGGTGTATTTCTCGTCAAAGATTATGGGGTGTACCAATTCCAATTATCTATAATGAAGACAAGTCACCAATTATTGAAGCTGAAGTATTTGAACATATCGCTAAACTATTTGAAGAGAATGGTTCAACTTGTTGGTTTGAATTAGATGCAAAAGATTTATTGCCAGCTGCTTATACAAATCCTAAATCACCTAATGGCAATTTCACAAAAGAAAAAGATATCATGGATGTTTGGTTTGATTCTGGTTCTTCTTGGAATGAATTAATTGCTAGAGGATATAGTTATCCTTGTGACTTATATTTTGAAGGTTCTGACCAATATCGTGGTTGGTTTAACTCTTCATTAATTGTTTCAGTCGCAAATCACAATACTGCACCTTATAAATCAGTATTATCACATGGTTGGGTATGTGATTCTAAGGGTGAAGCAATGCATAAATCTGTTGGTAATGTTGTTAACCCATTAGATATTATCAACCGCTATGGTGCTGATATTTTAAGATTATGGGCAGCTAGTGAAGACTTTAAGGCTGATATGAGAATCGGCGATTCTAACTTAAAACAAATCTCTGATATGTATCGAAAAGTTAGAAATACTTTCAGATTCTTATTAGGAAATATCTCTGATTTCAATAAAGATAATCTTGTTAAATACGAGGATTTGGAAGCAGTTGATAAATATATCATGATTAGTCTAAATGATATGGCTAAGAAAGTTATTGATGCTTATGATAAATATGACTTTGTTGCCGCAAGTAGTACTATGGTTAATTTCATGACTAATGAATTATCAAGTTATTATTGTGATTTTGGTAAGGATATCTTATATTGTGATGCTAAAGATTCTTCTAGAAGAAGAAAGATGCAAACAGTTTTATATCACGCTGTTGATTACCTAGTTAAATTATGGTCACCAATCTTAGTTTATACAAGTGATGAGATTTGGACTTATTTCAATAGTGGTGAAGCTAATAGTGTACATTATACTCATTTCCCTAAAGTAGAAGAATATAATGATGCCGATACTATTAAGAATAATTTCACAAGATTACATCAAATTAGATCAGATATCTTTAAAGCAAGAGAAGACGCAATTAATGCTAAGGTAATTGAAAAACCAATGCAAGCTCATGCTTTATTACATGTATCTGATGAAGATAAGAAACTTCTATTAGATGCCTTTGGTGATAAGATTAATCAATGGTTGATAATTGCTAAGGTAAGCTTTGTTGATGATGAATTAACAAAATATGAAAATATAGAAGTTAAGATTGAAAAGGCTCAAGGTCATGTATGTCCTAGATGTTGGAATATCGTTGAAGAAGAGAACGAAGATGGACTATGTGATAGATGTGCTAAGGTAATTAAGTAAAACAACATTAAAAAAGGACTTCAGTGAAGTCCTTTTTAATAACCATTGTAACTATAGAACCATTGATGATAAATCATCTTGGGCAAGTCGAACCTCTTTAATACCTTCGACCTCATCCAAAATCATTGCTTCTACACCTTCTTTTAAGGTATAGTCTAGAGCAGCACAACCAAGACATGCACCATGTACTCTAACATAGGCAATATCATCTTCTAGTTTTACGAATTCAACATCGCCACCATCAGCTTGAATATATGGACGACATTTTTCAATAGTTTTTTTAATAGCTTTAACTTTTTCTTCTTGTGTCATATTATCTCCATATCAAATATACCACCAAAGCAACAATAATTCCTAATAAAATGCCCGTGATAATTTCCAATTTTGTATGCCCTAATACATCTTTTAGCTTCTCATCATAAATAGGATTATCCTTATTAATCATATCTTTTAAATCAATTATTAATTGTTTTGTTAGCTTGATATTTCTTCCTGCATACCATCTAACATTAAAAGCGTCATATATGACAATTACCGCTAATACAAAACTTATCGCAAATAATGATGAATTAAAACCTTCTTTAATACCAACGCTTAATGCTAAAGAAGTAACGCCAGCAGAATGAGCACTGGGGTAGCCACCAGATGTAAAGGCATATTTTAAAGAAAACTTTTTGGTTTTAAATAACATTATTAAAGGTTTAACACCTTGTGCTATAAATAGCGAACAAATATAGGAAAGCAAAGGATAATTAAAGTTCATCTACAGTATTATACAATGTTATAATTTAATTCGTATGAGTTCTATTAATGATTATAAAGTTGGAATGATTGTATATGGCAGAATTAGTGGTATTAAACCCTATGGTGCTTTTGTGAAATTTGAAGATGGTGTTAGTGGCTTAATTCATATTTCAGAAATATCTAATGGCTTTGTGAGAAATATTAGTAATTATTTAAATATTGATGATTATGTTATGTGCAAGGTAATTGATATTGATAAGGAACATAAGCAATTAAGATTATCATTTAAAGCTTTATCACAAAATAAACGTCGTTATGGTAAAAGGGTTAAATTTTTAGGTATGCCAGATAATATAAAAGGATTTTCAATTTTAAGAGATAAATTACCAAAATGGATAAAAGGAGAGTATGATGATTAGTTTAGATTTAAGTAATGCCAAATTAAATGAGGATATTTACACTTGGCAAGAAAAGGTAAGCAAAGCACATGATGATTTGCATAACAAAACTGGTAAGGGTAATGATTTTTTAGGTTGGGTTGATTGGCCACTTAATTATGACAAGGAAGAATTCGAAAGAATTATTGCTTTAAAAAATAGGATGGCTGGTAAATATGACACAGTACTAGTTTGTGGTATTGGTGGCTCATATTTAGGAACTAGAGCAGCTCTTGAAATGGTAAAGGGATTATATCCAAATGACAATATTGAAGTAATATTTGTTGGTAATACTTTTTCCAATACTTATATTTCACAAGTTCTAGAACATATTAAAAATAAAGAAGTAGTATTAAATGTAATATCTAAGTCTGGAACAACTACCGAAACTGCAATTTCTTTTAGAATTTTTAAACAATTCATGGAAGAAAAATATGGTGATGATGCTAAGAATAGAATATTCGCTACTACTGATAAGGCAAGAGGAACTCTAAAAGCCTTAGCTGATAAGAATGGTTATGAAACATTTGTTATCCCTGATGATATTGGTGGAAGATATTCTGTATTTACAGCTGTAGGACTATTACCTTTAGCTCTAGCAGGTGTGGATATTAAATCTCTAATGAAGGGCAGTTTAGATGCTTATAATGAATTGAATAATGCTGATTTACATACAAATAAGGCTTATCAATATGCGGTTGCTAGAAGAATATTAGATAATCAAGGCTATACCGCTGAAATGTTTGTAACATATCATCTACAACTAACAATGATTGCTGAATGGTGGAAACAATTGTTTGGCGAATCAGAAGGAAAAGATGGTAAAGGATTATTACCAACTAGTGCATGTTTTTCAACTGACTTACATTCATTAGGACAATTTATTCAAGAAGGTAAAAAGACTGAAATAGAAACAGTTCTATATATTGACGATATGGCTGATGACTTAGTATTCCCAAGTGATAAAGATAATGATGATAATATGAATTATCTAGCAGGTAAGAAATTATCATGGGTTTCTAAGATGGCATTTGAAGGAACATTAGATGCTCACAGCAACGAAGGAAACAACCCTAACATTGTTATTCATCTAAAAGATAATAGTGCTTATTCATTTGGCTATATGATTTATTTCTTCTTCATTGCTTGTGGTATGACTTGTTACTTATTAGACATCAATCCATTTAATCAACCTGGTGTTGAAGTATATAAGAAGAAGATGTTCAAATTATTAGGAAAAGAATAATTTTATTTCCAATAATTTATTGTTCAACAATTAAAAAATTGTATTATAATCGAAAACGAATTGTTCTTTCAAAAGGTGTTTAACCGAAATTTATAAGTAGGTTTATACACCTTTTTTATTTGAAAACTAGGAGGGGCTTATGAGTAGGTATATATTTGTAACAGGAGGCGTTGTATCAGGGCTTGGTAAGGGATTAGTAGCTGCTTCACTTGGTAGATTATTAAAAGAAAGAGGCTTTATGGTTGCTGCCCAAAAACTAGATCCTTATATTAATGTTGACCCAGGAACTATGTCACCTTTACAACATGGTGAAGTATATGTAACAGAAGATGGGGCAGAAACTGATTTAGATTTAGGCCATTATGAAAGATTTATTAATGAAAATTTAAATAAATATTCTAATATTACAACTGGTAAGATTTATTCTTCTGTGATTGCTAAGGAAAGAAAGGGAGAATATTTAGGCTCTACTGTTCAAGTTATTCCTCATATTACCGATGAAATTAAACACTTTATATATAAGGTTGGTATTAAAACAGATGCGGATTTTGTTATTAGTGAAATCGGTGGAACAATAGGTGATTTGGAATCACAACCTTTTGTTGAAGCTGCTAGACAAGTTCTTGTTGAAGTTGGTAAAGAAAATTGTATCTTTATTCATGTTGTACCAATTATATATTTGAGTGGTTCAAATGAATTGAAGACAAAACCATGTCAACATTCATGCAAAGAACTACAAAGTTTAGGTATTAGACCAAATATTGTAGTCTTAAGAAGTGACATTAAACTTGATAAGCATATCACTAATAAAGTATCAATGTTTTGTGGTGTTCCTAGTGAATGTGTTATTGAAAATTTAACACTTAATAATATATATGAAGTTCCTCTAGCTTTAGAAAAAAATAATCTATCAAGTGTAGTTTTAAGACAATTTGAAATGGATCCTGATAAATATCCTATAGAACTAGATAAGTGGAAGAAAATGGTTCATAAACAAAACCATCCAACTAAAAAAGTTAATATCGGTCTTGTAGGAAAATATGTGGCATTACATGATGCATATTTATCAGTTGTTGAAGCATTAAAACATGCTTCTTATTCATTGGGTGCTGAATTAAATATTAAGTGGATAGACTCTGAAAAAATAGATGATGATAGTTTTAAAGATATTGATGGTCTTATAGTTCCAGGAGGTTTTGGCAAAAGAGGCACTGAAGGTATGATTAAAACTTGTGAATATGCCAGAGTTAATGATGTTCCAATTTTAGGTATCTGTTTAGGTATGCAGATAATGTGTGTGGAGTTTGCTAGAAATGTGTTGGGATATGAAGACGGCGATTCTTTAGAATTCAATCCCAAGAGTAAGCATCAAGTAATTAATTTTATGGATAATCAAAATGATGATATTGATAAGGGTGGCACTTTAAGACTTGGTGCTTATCCTTGTTTAATCAAAAAGAATACACTTCTAGCAAAAACTTATAAAAAATTAGAGGTGTCAGAAAGACATAGACATAGATATGAATTTAATAATCTCTATAAAGATGAATTTGAAAATAATGGCATGATACTTTCTGGTACTTCACCTGATAATAGGCTTGTTGAGGCTGTTGAATATTCTAAAAATAGATATTATATTGGTGTTCAATTTCATCCAGAATTTAAATCAAGACCAAATAAACCACATGCTTTATTTGTAGGACTTATAAAGGCTAGTCTTAAATAAAAATTGTTTAAAAATTAGTCATTTACTATTATATTTTTTGTTGTTAAAATATTCACAAGTGAGGTTTTATTATGGATAAAAAATATAGTGCATTATTTACTCCTTGGAAGATAGGCAATTGTGAAATTAAAAATAGAATTGTTATGACTTCTATGGGTGGAACTAACTTATTGGGATGGATGGAAAATAATCATTTTGATAAGGCTGGTGCTGAATTTATTTTAAAAGTTGCGCAAAATAATTGTGGATTAGTATTGCCTGGATGTCAGCCAGTATATAATCCTATGTTTGGCCAATGGTTACACAAAAAGGATAAGATGTATGAAGATTTGAAAAAGTGGATGCCAGAATTTCATAAGACTGGGGCAAAACTATTTGTTCAATTGACAGCAGGTTTTGGCAGATCTTTCACAATTTCAAAAATGATGGAAACTCTTTATACTAATCCTGTTTTAAATGTACTTTCTAAACCATTTATGAATTTAGATAAGATTACTGCTACAGCAAGTGAATCTCCTAATAGATGGTCGGATAAGGTACCATCTAGAGCTATGAGTAAGCAAGAGATACAAGAATTTATTGATTCCTTTGCTTTAAGTGCTAAGAAATTAAAAGATGCGGGAGTAGATGGTGTTGAGGTACATGCCGTACATGAAGGCTATCTATTAGACCAATTTACATTAAATTATGTTAATAAGAGAACTGATGAATATGGTGGTTCTTTAGAAAATAGATATCGTTTTGCTGCTGAAATAGTTAAAGCAATTAAGAAAGAATGTGGCGATGACTTCCCAGTATCTTTAAGATACTCTGTTGTTTCTAAAACAAAAGGATTCAGACAGGGTGCTTTGCCAGGAGAAGATTATGTTGAAGTAGGCCGTGATATGAAAGAATCAGAGATTGCTGCTAAATTCTTACAAGATGCTGGTTACGATATGCTTAATTGCGATAATGGAACATATGATGCGTGGTATTGGGCACATCCACCAATCTATATGCCAGAAAATTGTAATTTAAAAGATGTTGAACATATTAAACAATTTGTTGATATTCCAGTTGTATGTGCTGGTAGATTAGATCCAGCAATTGCTGCTAAGTCAATTGAAGAAGGTAAATTGGATGGTGCAGGTTTTGCTAGAGCTTTTTTAGCTGATCCTGAATGGCTAACAAAACTAATTGAAGGAAAAGAAGATGAAATTAGACCATGTATCTTATGCCATAATGGTTGTTTCAATATGTGCCATTACGAAGGTGTACCAAATGATCAAGAATTATCTGATTCCTTGCATCTAGCAAGATGCGCTGTTAATGCGGAAACAATGCAAAGTGATAAGCACCATATAAGTAAAACTAATAATCCTAAAGAAGTAATTATTATTGGTGGTGGTATTGGTGGTATGGAAACTGCTAGAGTATTAAAACTAAGAGGCCATAAACCAATAATATATGAAGCAAGTGATGAACTAGGTGGTGCATTTATTAGTGCTTCTAGAGAATCATATAAGGGTAAATTAAGAGATTTACTTGCATGGTATAAGAAACAAATGAAGGATTTAGATATTGAGATTCATTACAATAGTAGAATTGAAAATCTAGATGAATTTGCTGGTAAAGATATCGTAATAGCAACTGGTTCAAAACCAAGAAAGTTAAATATACCTGGTTTTGAAAAAACAATTGAAGCGTGTGAGTTCTTAAATGGCAAAGCAGTTGGTGACAATATTGTAGTTGTTGGTGGTGGTTTAACAGGTTGTGAAATTGCTTATGAGTTAGCACTACAAGGTAAAAAGGTTTCAATTGTTGAAATGAAGAATGATTTAATTGCCCAAACTGGTGTATGTCTTGCCAATTCATCATATCTAAGAGAATGGTTTGCTTTAAATAATGTTCCAGTATATTTAAATACTAGTTTAAAAGAAGTTAAGGATAATGAAATAATTTGTACTGATAAACAAGGTAAAGAGATAACTATTGAATGTGATAGTGTTATCTCATCAGCTGGATATATTCCTACACCTCTTGTTCAAGAATCAGGAAAGATTAAACTAGTTGGTGATTGTAAGCAAGTAGGCAATTTAAGAAGTGTTATTTGGCGCGCATATGAAGTTGCAATGAAAATATAGGAGTTGAGATATGAAACTAACAAATGAACAACAAGAAATATTAGATGGTAAGCAAGGTGAAGTACTTGCCAAAGTGATGAAATCACTTGTAATGTTTGGTGATGCCTTTGATGCAACAAAGATGGTTCCTGTTACTTCTGAATATAATCATCTAGTAACATCATTTGGCTTAGGAATGTTAGATGCCGTATATGAATTAATGGATAAGTTGATTGATGCTGGTGCAATTTCTAAACAAAAATTCACAGCAGACCCTAGACCTTTAGATTCTAATGTTCCAGCAAACCTTCTTCAAAACTTTATTTTCAAGAAATTCATGTATTCAAAACAAGATTTCTATGAAAAACAATTACAAAAATTAGGTTTATTAAATAATGATGCCTTTACATGCACCTGTTATATGGATGAGGTAGGTAATACTCCTAAATTAGGTGATGTATTATCATGGTCAGAATCTTCAGCTGTTGTATATGCTAACTCAGTATTAGGTGCTAGATGCAATCGTAATTCAGGTATTATGGATTTAATGGGCTCTATTGTTGGCTATGTTCCTTATTTTGGACTATTAACAGATGAAGGAAGAAAGGCCACTTGGAAAGTAATTATCAATACAAGTAAAAAACCAGAAGCACAATTACTAGGAAGTGCTATTGGTATGAAGGTTATGGAAGATGTTCCATATGTTATTGGATTAGATAAATGGATTGGTAGTGAATTAAATGATGAAGCAAAATCATATCTAAAAGACTTTGGTGCTGCAAGTGCATCAAATGGTGCGGTAGGCTTATATCATATCGACAATTTAACTCCTGAAGCTAAGTTAAGCGGTAAAGATTTAATTGTTGAAGATGCGAAAGAATATATTGTTGATGATGCTGAACTAGAAAGAGTTAAGAATTCCTATCCAGTAATATGGAAGAATAAAGACGCTAAGCCTAAACTATGTTTTATGGGTTGTCCTCATATGTCTTTACAACAATTAAAAGATTGGACTGATAGAGTTGAGACATCATTAAAGGAAGCCAACAATCAACAAGTATTAATTCCAACTGTATTTACTGCTGCTCCTGATGTTTTAAAGAAGTTTAAAGAAACAGATTATTATCCAAGACTAGAAAAAACTGGTGTTATTCTATCTTATATTTGTCCATTAATGTATATGAATAATCCATTATGTAAGTCAATGCCAGTAATTACCTCAAGTAATAAACTAAGAACATATACTAGCGCAAGATTTTATACTGAAGAAGAAATCTTAAACAAAATAACTAAAGGAGGTTGTTAGAATGAAGGAATTTAAAGGAAGAGTAGTTACTCCTGGAACATGTAATGCTAAAGCTGTAGTAAGCCATGAAGGTTTTAATACTTTAGCATCTTTACAATCTGCTTTACAATTTGGCGATAAGAAAGTTAAAGTAGGTGATCAAAACAATGCCGATTTATATGGTAAATCAATCTATAATAAAGCACTATGTTTACCACAAACTATAGGTTCAACTACAGGTGGCTTAGTTCTATATTGTGCATGTAGTATGAATAGAAATCCCGCATGTATGTTATTCTCTAACAAAATAGATTCTCTAGCATGTGCTGGTGCTGTATTAACATCAGTTTGGTTGGATAATGTTTCCATGCCAGTCATTGATAATTTAGGAGATGAATTCCTTAATTATGTAAAAGATGACATGGATATCACAGTTAAAGAAGATGGAACAGTGATAGTGGAATAAACATTATTTATATAAAAAGCGTAAGACCGAGAAATCGGTCTTTTTTAGTAGGAAATATTAATAAAGTAGATAAATATGTAGTAGGAAGGAGTGAAAGATGCTTAAGAAAGTTCTTATTATTACATGTTCTACTGTTATTTTATTGTTTGGTTTATTTTTTGGTATTAGATATTACACAAAATATAAGATTGGTTACACCAGGGTGTGCGTTGCTTCACATAATATTAGTCAACGTAGCCAAATAACTGAAGATGATCTGGAATATATTGAATTACCTAAGGATTATTTAAAAGATGTTTATCTTGATTTAGATGATATTGAGGGCAAGTATGTTAAATTATCTTATTCTATACCTAAGGGTTCTTTAATATATAAGAGTGTATTAGAAGATGATATCAAAGATTTAGCTCATACTTTACTTAAAGAGAATGAAGTTAATTATGATTTATATGTTAATGATATTAAGATAAATACCGCTAATATAGCTAAAAATATGTATATTGATTTATATCTAACAATTGAAAAACATGATAAACCAATTAGCGATATTTTATTATCTAATGCTAGAATTACAGGACTATATGATACAAACAATAAAGTAATCAATGATTATGACAATGATAGTAGGGTATATATTGTTTCTATTGCGGTAAATAAGGATGATGTAAATATACTAAATAAGGCTCAAGTAATAGGTAATATAAGTTGTGTTGTTAATAAAAATACTTATGATACTAATTTAAAAACAAGTATAAATAGTGAATCTGAATTATTTAATTTTATTCAATGATATGATTAGAGGGTGAAAAAGTATATAAAGATTGTTTTATTGTTATTGTGGTGTTTGCTTATCTTTTCTTTCTCTGCTGAAGCAGCTGATGAATCTAGTAATACCACTAATATAGTTGTTGATTTATTATATGGAATATATGCTTTCCTATTTAAAAATCACGTTTCTTTAGTTACTTTTAATGATTTAGTATTTGGACCAATTAGAAAAATAGCTCATTTTAGTGAATATATGGTTTTAGGTATTATTACTTACTTACATGTTTTGGATTATAGAAAAGAAAAAACATATATATTACCAATCATATTTTCTTGTTTATATGCTGTTAGTGATGAATTACATCAATATTTTGTACCCGGTAGAGCATGTACAATAAAAGATATCTGCATCGATTCTTGTGGTGCGATATTAGGAATTTTACTTATGCATAAA
>CAVDLK010000005.1:0-21588 GCA_963609745.1 Erysipelotrichaceae bacterium
TTGTATGCCTAGACCAAAGCAATAAAAGATAATACCAACTAACATATATATAATTCTTATTGATATTTCATTGGTTGGTTTAATTATTAAATTTGCGAGGTCTATAGAGTATGAACAAATAAACATTGAGGCAAATGATAATAAGGAAGTATGTGATTTATCTAAGGCTGTACCGATTATTATTTGGACTATTGCTACTAAGAGGTTACAAGTACCCATACTTAGCGGTAAGACATTATTTAAACCAACCACTAAAATAGACATGGAATTACCACCAAATAATGATATATTGCCAAATGATATACCAAAGCCAAAAATAATTGTTCCTATAAAGAAGTAAAGATATCTTTTAAATTTATTCATAAATCAATTATATAACCTATTTACATACTAATATTTTTTCAATTTTACATTTTTAAATCTTTCAAGGCTTCAGAAAAACTTAAATATCTTTTTGTATTTGGGTCTTTACTCAAGTTTTTGGCCTCTTGAATCGCCTCAAGTACTTCCTTTTTATAGGATGAAGTTGTAACTTCAAAAGGTATTTCTTTTTTCATAACGCATTGTTTTGAAGTTTTATTTATTTTGATTTGTGTAGGCGCTGTTGACATATTAAGACCTTCGTATTTTTATAATAAATTTAAGTCGTTTTACATTCTTTTTAAAAACCGGTAATCGCAAGGATTTACCGGTTAAATTATTACAATTTGGAATATGAATTATATCATTCAAATTCAATACTTCCATCTTCACCTAGGTATTTAACCTTAGCTAAGATATGTAAATTAGGACATAGTTTTTTAATTCTTTCATATCCTTCTTGGTACATCTTGGCAACGACAATACCTATTCCTAATACCTCGGCATTTGCTTGACGGCATAATTCTAATAAAGAGTTTGATGCTTCTCCTTTAGCTAAGAAGTCATCAATAATTAATACTTTATCATTTGAATTTAAATAGTCTTTTGATATACGTACAACATAGTCTTTATTTTGAGTATAAGATCTTTCGGTTGTGTTGTATGAGGAATCATCCATATTTAAGTGGAAGCCTTTCTTGGCATATACCACTAATTGTTTATCCATATTTAAAGATGTAGCTTGAGCGATTGCTACACCACTAGTTTCAATTGTTAAGATTTTGGTTGGTTTAATATCACTAAACAATCTAGCGAATTCTTTACCAATCATGTCCATGATTTCTACATCAATTTGATGATTTAAAAAACAATCAACTTTTAAAATATCGCCGGGTAATACTTGTCCTTTTTCCAAAATTATCTTCTCTAATTCTTTCATATCAATCCCCTTTTTATTAATTTATACTAACATATAAAAGAAAAATAGTTTGTTTAAATTAACTATTTGAGGTGTTAATATTGTTTTATGTTACAAATTAAAAATATATGCAAGACCTATAAGACGGGTGACTTAATACAAAATGCCTTAGATGATGTTTCCTTAGATTTTAATGATAATGAATTTGTTGCCATACTTGGACCATCTGGTTCGGGTAAGACCACTTTCTTAAATATTATTGGTGGTTTAGATAGATATGATAGTGGTGATTTAATCATTAATGGTAAATCAACCAAGAAGTATAAAGATAGAGATTGGGATAATTATCGAAATCATACCATTGGTTTTGTTTTTCAATCATATAATTTAATTCCCCATCAAAGCGTATTAAAGAATGTTGAATTAGCTTTAACTATTGCGGGAGTATCTGGAAAACAAAGAAAGCAAAGAGCACTTAAGGCTTTGGAAGAGGTGGGTTTAAGGGAACAAGCTCACAAAAAGCCTAATCAAATGTCTGGTGGACAGATGCAAAGAGTAGCGATTGCTAGAGCATTAGTTAATAATCCTGATATTCTTTTGGCAGATGAGCCAACTGGGGCTTTGGATTCTAAAACTTCTATTCAAGTAATGGAACTTTTAAAGAAGGTTGCTGAGGATAAATTAGTAATAATGGTTACTCATAATGATGAGTTGGCTAAAGAATATGCGAATAGGATTGTGAAATTAAAGGATGGAAAGATTACTTATGATTCTAATCCTTATAAGATAGATAAGATTGAAGAGAAGGAAGTAAAAGCTAAAAAGAAGGCTAAGATGGGTTTTTTAACTGCCTTATCTTTATCTTTAAACAACCTACTAACAAAGAAAGCAAGAACCTTTTTAACAGCCTTTGCGGGTAGTATTGGTATTATTGGTATTGCTTTAATATTATCCTTATCCCAAGGTTTTCAAAATTATATTGATAAGATACAAGAAGATACTTTAACTAGTTATCCTTTAACAGTCAGTTCTGATACTGCCGATATGACTAGTGCCATCTTATCAATGGTTTCTGATAAACAAGAGAATCAACAAGATGGTAACAATGTAATTGAGAGACAATATCTAACAACCATGTTTTCTTCTATTGGTACTAATGATTTAAAATCATTTAAACAATATTTAGAAGATCATGAAGAAGAATATAAAGATTATGTAAGTGATGTTAAATATGCTTATTCTATTACTCCAACTATCTATACTATTGATGCTGCTGATAATTTGGCTAAACTATATCCTAGTTCTTTATTAAATACCATGTATTCTTCTAGTGCTACTTCTATGCTTTCGTCATTTTCTAGTGCTAGTGGTGGCATGATATTTTCACAAATGGCAAGTGATGAAGATGTCTATGATAAATATAATGTGTTGGCAGGTAGATGGCCTAAGAATTATTCAGAATTGATAATTGTTTTATCAGAACCTAATTCTATTTCGGATTTATTAGTTTATTCTTTGGGCTTAAAGGATACTAATGAATTAAAGGATATCATTACCTCGTTGATGTCTAACGAAGAGGTTGATGTTGATAGTGAGGCTATGGTATTTACTTATGATGATTTATTGAATTTAGATTTAAGGTTAATAAAACAAAGTGATACTTATAAATATAATGACAAATATGATATCTATGAAGATATGTCTGAAGATAAAGACTATATGATGGATTTATATGACAATGCTTTAAAACTAAAGGTTGTTGGTGTGGTTTGTGCTAAGGATATAAATTCTTCATCTAATCCTTTATCACCTGGTGTTAATTATCAAGAAGAATTGGTTCAAAAGATTATTGAGGATGCTTATAATAGTGATATTGTTCAAAAACAATTAAGTAATAAGGATATTGATGTATTCTCTGGTAATGATTTTGATGAACAGGATAATGAAGAAGAAAAGTTAAACTTCAATGATATGATCAGCATTGATGAAGATATATTAAAGGATGCTTTTAAGATTAATATATCTGAAGATAGTCTAACCATTGATAGCAATGCTATGGCAAACGCTATAAGCGAGGCAACAAAGAATGCTTGTAAGAATTTAAATATTGATACAAGTAGTGCTTCTGTTTCTACTACTTTGATAGATGAGTCAATTAGTTTAGATATGTTAGATAAATATAATAGTTGGATTATGATAAGTGGCAACTATGATAGTACAGATTTAATTGGTACCTTAAATCGTTTTAAAGAATATTATTATGAAAATAGTGAAACATATAAGAGTTTAATGGCTAGTTTTACTTCGATAGATAATTATGAAGATAATGGCAAGATTGTTTCTAATGCTTTATTTAATAAGATATTAAATGATATAAGTAACTTTACTATAAATGTATTGCCTACAATTGATAGCAATAATTCTTTAACCATTATCAGTGGTTTATCAAGTTATTTTGATGATGCATTAACTGATGAAGCTGTTAGTAAGGCCTATAATATTCAAGTTGGACAGCTTGTTAAATATTCTAATGCTATGGTTATTGGTCAATATATTGGGGAAGCAGTAAGTGAAGTAAGTACAATGTTAAGTGAATCCATGTCTAGTTTATTTAGTGAAGATATTATGAGTATTGATACTGATAAGTTTGCTGAGGCGTTTAACTTTGATATGGATGAAGATGAATTATCGAGAATCATGTCAACAATGATGTCTAGTTCTGAGGAGAAATCATATAAGAACAATTTAATTAACTTAGGTTATCAAGATATAAATGATCCTAGTTCTATAAGTTTTTATTTTAAGAGTTTTGATGCTAAGGAGAATTTCTTGGATTTCTTAGATAAATATAATAATGATTTGTTGGAAGATGAAAAGATTAAATATACCGATATTACAGGTATTTTAATGAGTTCTGTTAAGACTATTGTTGATAGTGTTACTTATGTATTAATTGCCTTTGTTTCTATTTCCTTAATTGTTTCTTCTATTATGATTGCGGTTATTACCTTAATATCAGTTATGGAAAGAACTAAGGAGATTGGTATTTTAAGAGCCATGGGTGCTAGTAAGCATAATGTTTCTAGTATCTTTAATGCCGAAACATTTATTATTGGTTTATTATCAGGACTAATTGGTATAGGCTTTACTTTCTCAGTAATACCATTAATTAATAACTTAATACATAAGCTAACAAATAATTATGATATAAATGCTGTATTACCTTATAAATATGCTTTAACCTTAGTATTAATATCAGTAGTATTAACTATATTTGCGGGTATCATACCTTCTAAAAAAGCCAGCAAGCAAGACCCAGTAATTGCCTTACGGAGTGAGTGATGAAAAAGAAATATTTGTTTTTTGATTATGATGGAACCTTAACAGATTTAAGGAGCATGAGTATTGTTTCTTCTGCTGTTGAGGCTATTGATTTACTACAAGCAAATGGCCATTTTTGTGCTTTGGCAACTGGTAGGTCATATTATAAATCAAAGCAAATAATGAAAAAGGTACATGTTGATAATGGGGTATGTTCTTGTGGTGGTGGAATTATCTTAAATAATAAATTAATTAAAGATGAACCTCTTGATTTAGAGAATGTTAAACAATTAATAAGAGAATGTAAAGCTAATAATATTGGTTATCAATTATCTTTAGAAGATGGCCCAATACTTATTAGTGATAATGATTTATTTTCCAAACAATGTAAGAACCATGATGAAGGTGATGTAGTAATTAATCCTAATTTTGATTTCGAAAAGATTGATAAAGTTTTAAAAGCATATGTTTCAGTTGCTAAGGAAGATGAATATAAGTTACCTTCATTAAATAAATTAGGAAAATTAAGATTTATGCCAGATTTTTTAATTATTCAACACGATAAAAAGAAAGAAGCAATTATCGAATTAATGAATTATCTGCATGCACCTATTGAAGATGTTGTTGTCTTTGGAGATGGTGATAATGATATTAATATGTTTGATTCTAGATGGACTAATATTGCTATGGGTAATGCAGTAGAGGAATTAAAAAAACTTGCTACTTATGTAAGTGATAATAGTTATGATGATGGTATCTATAATGCTTGTAAGCATTTTAATTGGATTTGAGTTTTCTTGCATAGGCTAAGCATTGTTTTAAGGCACTATCCTTATCAACAGCTGCCAACCTTAAGGTATGAGCGTAATCTAATATCTTAGAAAAGTTATCATTAGGATTTAAACCATTATTAATTAAATCTTCGCCTTTAACATAAGGCTTTTTCATTAATTCTTGAAATGTTTCATATTTATTTAATAAGCAATCTAAATATTTATCACTTCCAGCATCACATAGAGAAAAATATATTAAGCCTTCAGGGTCTATAGCTTTATCAAACATCTTATTAAAAGATTTATCTGAAGAATTATCATGAGCATATCTATTAGGTAACATATGTAAAGGTACCATATTCTTAAGATATTTAATGGTATCTTTATGATTGGTAATTCTTTTTATAAAAGATTCTACAATTGGTAAACCTTCTATCTCGTGATTATAAGCATGGATTCTTCCGTTAATTTCTTGACTTGTCACAATCTTGCCAAAGTCATGACAAAGACACAAAAGCATAAAAGGATAAGTATTCAATTTATCACGATATATTACTGCCCTATCAATCACTTCCATAGTATGAATATATACATCACCTTCTGGATGATAGATAGAATCTTGTTTTAAATCTATTAAATCTTTAACTTCTTTAAACCAATAATCTAATTGATTCATTTGTCTTAAAGACTTAAAAAAGATAGATGGTTTTTGTCCTTTTATTAAGGCTTTCTTTAATTCTTCTTCAATTCTTTCTTTTGATAAAAAGGATAAATCAATACTTTTACATAACTCAATTGTTTCCTCAGCAATCGCAAAATTAAATCTTGAAGCAAATTGGGCAGCTCTTAATACCCTTAAAGGATCTTCAATAAATGTCTTGGCATCTACATGTCTAATAATCTTATTATTTAAATCATTAATACCGCCAAAAGAGTCTACTATCTCACCACTTATAACATCTTGCATCAATGAGTTAATAGTAAAATCTCTTCTTCTAGCAGCCTTATATTCACCAATAAAAGGATCAATTTCTATTTCAAAATCTTTATGACCCTTTCCAGTTGGCTTTTCACTTCTTGGTAAGGCAATATCAATGTTATAACCTTTTAAAGAATATATCGCAAAACTACTACCATATTCTATTTTATTACCCAGGGAATTTAAGATTTCTTCTAACTTACTTGGTTCTATTCCATGAACTTCAATATCAATATCTTTGTTATCTATGCCTAAAAGTTTATCTCTAACATAACCACCAACATAGTAGGTTTTGCCACCTGCTTCTTCAACTTTATATGCAATCTTTAAAACAATATCATTCATTAATATAATTATAACTTGATTAAGTTTTTGATATTTTGTATAACTTGTAAAAGTTTATTCGGCTACGAAAGCAAAAAAATGTGATTCACAGCCGAATAAACTTATTAAAAATAATTTGGAAAAGATGAATTTAATGAGTAATTATAGGCTTTTTTGCATTTTTTAAAATTATTTTGTCCAGATAAATGTCTATATAAATAAAGAGCGGTTTTACCGCTCATATGTTGTATTTTGTTTTTATATAGTTTTATTATTCAAATAATTTCTTTAGATTGATATCAAATGGAGGATAGATGATTCCTTTTTCAGTAACAATACCACTTAATAGGTTATGGTCTGTAACGTCAAATGAAGGGTTGTAGCATTTAACTTCTTCTAGTGCCATTGGTTTTTCATACCACATGTTTTTGATTTCATCAGGATCACGTAGTTCTATTTTGATGTGGTCGCCATCAGGGCAATTCATATCAATTGTTGAGGTAGGCCCTAGAGAGTATACTGGTATATTGTAGTGTTTGGCAAGTATTGCAACTCCTGATGTACCAATCTTATTGGCGAAGTCACCATTAGCAGCAATTCTATCGCATCCTACAAAGCATGCTTGAATCCAACCATTTTTCATTACGATTGATGCCATGTTGTCGCATATTAGAGTAACATCAACACCAGCTTTTTGTAGTTCGAAAGAGGTTAATCTAGCACCTTGTAGTAGAGGTCTAGTTTCATCGGCAAATACATGAATATTCATGCCTCTAGCTTTAGCGAGTAAGAATGGTCCTTGTGCTGTGCCATATGATGTAGCAAGTGGGCCAGCATTACAATGTGTTAAAACACCATCACCATCTTTTAATAGCGATAGTCCATATTCACATATCTTACAACACATTTCAATATCTTCATTATGTATCGCAAAAGCTTCTTTCTTTAATAAAGAAACTATTTCCGAAACTGTTTTATCTTTATTATCTAGAACTAATTTATCAACCCTATTTAAGGCCCAAGATAAATTAACAGCTGTTGGTCTAGATGAATTTAAATATTCTTTATTCTTTTTAAAGTTATTATAGAATGCATCAAAATCTAAATTAATATCTTGTAAAGATAAGATATACATTGTATATCCCGCAAAAATACCAATGGCTGGTGCTCCTCTGATTTCAAGTTTTTTGATTGCTTGATAAGCATCTTCTAAGTTATCGATAGTCTTATATTCAATAACATTAGGTAGTTTTACTTGATTAATGATAATGATTTTTGTTTCATCTTCATTTAATTTGATGTTGTCAGTAATTGCAACTGATTGCATTTCTTTCTTGATTTTTTCTAGATCCATAGTTCCTCCTAATCAATAAAATCAGTTCTAGCTTTTAAATTATATGTTTTAATTAATGTCTTTAAGTGTTCATTAGTAATAGGATTAATTATTTCTTGACCCTTAGTTAACATATATACCTTAGCAGTCTTTTCTACAGTATCAACTAGGCCAAAGGCTTCATCTAATGTTTCACCACAAGCATATATACCGTGATTTGCCCATACAACAACTCTAAATTCTTTCATCTTTTCAGCGGTAGCAACACCAATTTCGTTAGAACCAGTAATCATCCATGGTAATACACCAACTCCTTCTGGCATTACAAAGATGCATTCATTATTAAAGGTCCAAATTATTTTAGAGAAGTGTTTATCGCTTAATTCATCAGTAAAGGTCATAGCCATAATATTAGCGGGATGACAATGATAAACAACCCTATTTTTAGGATTAATCTTTAATCTAGTTATATGTGATAAAAGATGAGCAGGAGTTTCAGAGGTAAATCTGCCACCATCATTAAAGCCCCATAAAAGTTCAGCAGTAGTACCATCTTGTTTAATCCTAATAATACCTAAATTTAATTCTGGATCCTTTTCAACATTTTTAAAGTATTTACCAGTTCCTGTTAATAAGAAATATTTACCTGCCAAATCTTTATTCACAAACCCAGTATCTAGTTCTCTAATAACATGATTTAAATCTAAGTAATCTTTAATATCTTCTTCATGTAATAAGAATGATAAATTACCACCATTTCTTTCATGCCATCCTAATAAGTTTGTATAAGTACAAAACTCACAAAACTGTTTTAAGATGGGATTATCTAATATATTTTTCATTAAAATGCCTTTCTAATAACAATATTATTTTACAACAACCCAACGACCATTTTTATTGGCACCTTCACGTTTAATTAAACCAAGTTCCATCATGTGTTTTAGATATCTTTGTACTGTTATAGGAGACTTTCCAATAGCTGTCGCAAGTTCTTGTTTGGTATATCTATTTCCTTTAAGAAGGTATTTATAAAGTTGCTTTTCGGCATCAGAAAATTCTGAAAAATAACTTATTGAATCATTTATAGTATCTAAATGATCGCGTAAGAATTCAAATGTAAAGCCGAATTGGTTATTGTTGTATTGATATTTTATGTCTTTGCAGAGTTTAAATACACGTTCAAAACCAGTTCCAAAGGCATCAATCGTTCTATTGTAATACAATGCTGTTGCGATTAAAGGGTTACGTATCATTGAACCTTGTTCCCCGCTAGCAAACATTTTTGGATCTGTTCCTGGTACCAATGAACCTGGATTATATATATGTACCCTAGAAGGTGTGATATATATTTCATTAGCAGAGCTACTATTTACTTTCATGTGGACAAAGCTATTAATTATAATCTCTCTAAATGCTTCTAAAGGTATTTCGGGAATCTCTACTCTTTCAAATCCCACAATTTCTGCTTTCCAGCGGATATTGTTAGTAACATATTTAACAGCTTCATTGATACATTCAAATATGTTGCCTTTAAATTGTTTTAAATCACTAAAATAAATTCTTTCATCGGTAGGATAGGTTGCTAGTTTTAATAAAAGTGGTTTTTTATTTGAAAATAGATAATAACCAGCATTGTTTAGATATTTGCCATTTAAAAGGTTTAATTTTCTTAATGTTGTTTCTGAGTCTCTGTATAGAAAATTAATTCTTCCACAATCATTACCCTTATTAACATATTCAATTAATAATTGTTCATCAATATCATCAACAGTATATTCTGTTACCTGATTTTCCCACTTTGAATAATCATAATTTTGGTCGATAAAAAAATGCTCTAGTTGTTCGCTAGTCATAATATTATCTTCATCATCTGAGCGTATATAGTAACGATCATAAGCAGAATATGGTAAATCTTCACCTTGTACAGATACACTTATAATCTTTTTATCTTCAATATCAAGAATTTCAATTTTCGGTGTAATACGTGGTTTAATTCTATTTTTAATTTCTCGAGATATATCTTGAGTTGTTTGTTCACCTATTTGTTGGCCAACAATTTCACCATTATTCTTAATGCCAAAGTAAACCGTTCCATATCCACATTTATTCAACATAGAAACAAGAGAAATAATGCTTTCCTTAAGTTCACTAGTTGATTTTTTAAATTCGGTATGTTCATTTTCACGATTATCCATCAACATGCCTCCTTATGAGTAAATTTATCATATCATTTATCGAATCATTTATCAAATCATTTCTTGTATTAAAGCGTGATTAGGATAAATTTGTTAAAATTTAAGTATGTTAAGAATATATTTATTAAGACATGGTCAAACAGAATTTAATACTCAAGATATTGTTCAAGGTTGGAATGATTCTCCACTAACAAAGCAAGGATTATATCAACCAAAATGTACAGGATATGGTTTAAAGGATACAAAGTTTATTAAAGCATATTCTGGGGATTGTAATAGGCAAATTGAGACAGCTAAGCAATTCTTATCACAAAATAATTATCCTTGTGAAATAATACCTGATATGCATTTTAGAGAGATGTGCTATGGTAAGTATCAAGCAGGTACTTATTATGATATGCTTAATCCTTTATATCAAAAATTTAATGCACCATATGATGGTTACTATGGCTTATATAAATATATGAATGATGTTGAGATTGTAACAGCTCTATGCGCCAATGATGAAACAGGTGAAACAGAGGGTCCTAAAAAGGCTTGGTTAAGATTTAAAGAAGGTCTAGATAGAGTTGTGAATGAAAATAATGATGGTAATGTTTTAATCTCTACTTCAAGTTGTATTATTGCCATTGTCCTTAAATGTTTATTTCCTGATTTTAAACAAAGCGGTTTAGTAGATAATGCTTCAATTACCATCATTGATTATGAAGATGGTAAATATATTTTAGAAGAATACAACAATATCCAATATCGTAAGATTGGTGAAGAATATTTTAATAAATAATGAGATAATAAAGTAAAGAAATTAAACATAATTAATCGGAGGAAAAGATGGAGACAAGAAAATTCACTTTTGAGAAATTGCCTGATACTTTAGAAGAACTTAATTCCTTACCTGAAGTTAGTCTTGATGATCCTTTTAAAGCGGCTGCTTTAACTGTTTGTGCCTTATGTACCTATACTAAGAATCGTGAAGAAGGTATCAAGATGTTGAACTTTTTAAAGGGTCCAAAACCATTAACAAATATGGATATTCAATTTATCAATGATAGATTTATGGATGATAGGTCTTATGTTATCTTCTCTTATTTTGAAGGTACAACACCAGATAATAATTACACACCTTCTGTTCCATATACATTAAATATTTCTGATAATGCTTATTCATATCAAGAAGAAGGTTATGTAAGTTTATCTTTAACATCAAGTGGTGCAGATTCACCAAGAAAGATTACTTTAAGACAAAAGGGAAATCAATGGTTCTTGTGGCAACAATATTTATTACCAGATATTCGCAAACCTAAGAATAAAGATCCTTGGGCTTAATTTAAAAGGGAGAAAAAATGGAAGAGAATAAATTCAATCTAACAAATGCTGATTTAAATGCTATTAAGAATGTTGATGCAAACTATTTAAATTCTAAAGGGGCTAAATTATATAAAGAAGAGAATTATAAGGAAGCAGTGGAATATTATCGATTAGCTGCGGCAATGGGAAGCATTGAAGCGACAAGCAATCTAGGATATTGTTATCTATATGGTAGAAGTATTAAACAAAATCTATCTTTAGCATTAGCTTATTTTGAAATGGCTGCTGCTAGAGAAAATATTGATGCTTGTTATAAGTTGGGTGATATATATGAAAGTGATAAATGGGGTGTTAAGGATTTAGAACTATCTATGTATTATTATCGAATGGCAGCAAGTTTCTTGATAGAACTTGATTGGGATATCCCTTATATAATTTTAGATACAAGAGAATTACAAAAATACCCTAGCCTATGTTTTGCTTTAGGAAGACATTTAATGCCAGGAGGTATTATGCCTACTGATTTAGACCAAGCTTACCAATTCTTAAAACAAGCAGAGACTGGCTATGAAAGAGAAATTGCGAATGGTTCACATTTCTATGAAAAAGCATATAAAGGAGTTGTTGATTGTCTATTAGATGATATCTTTGATGATATAAGAGATGAATATGAAGACTTTGACTTTGAAGTTCCAAGTCTTAGCGATGATGATGATTTGCCATTCTATGATTAATATATTTCTCATTTAAATTAAATGTTAAACCCTATAAACATTAAGGAATGTGCTTAACCGAATAAGGTAAAGATAGTAACAAGGTGGTGATAATAATGCCAGAAAGTCAAAATATTGAATGGAAAAGTAATTGGAGAGACGAATATCTACAATGGATTTGTGGTTATGCGAATGCACAAGGTGGAAAACTTTATATAGGTTGTGATGACAATGGAAAAGTAATTGGTTTATCAAATGCTAAAAAATTGATGGAAGATATTCCAAACAAAGTTCGTGATGCCATGGGTATTGTTGTAGGAGTAAATCTATTAGAAAAAGATAATAAAGAATATATAGAAATAGATGTTTCATCTTATCCAATGGGCATATCATGCAAAGGTATATATTATTATCGCAGCGGTAGTACTCGTCAGATATTAACTGGTCCTGCGTTAGAATCTTTTCTTATGCGTAAGCGTGGAGCAACTTGGGATAATGTGCCAATTCCAGCATTTACAATGAATGACATTGATGATGATGCCATTACAAAATTTAAAAAATTAGCCACTAAGAAAGGGCGTATAGAAACAAGTTTATTAGACGAGCCTAAAGAAGTTTTGGTAGAAAAACTTCATCTAAAAAATGGCGATTATTTAACAAATGCTGCCATGCTTTTATTTAGTAAAGATCCAGAAAGATACCAATTAGGTGCGTATATTAAAATCGGCTATTTTGAAAATGATGCAGACCTTTTATATCAAGATGAAATTCATGGTTCTATTCTTGAACAAATAGATAAAGCAATAGAGTTAATCTATTTAAAATATATGCGGGCAAAGATAACTTATGAAGGAATACAAAGAATTGAGAGATATTTTGTCCCTGAAGCAGCTTTAAGAGAAGCATTAATAAATGCTGTATGCCACAAACAATATCAGTTGGGCGTGCCAATACAAGTCAGTGTATATGAGGATAGATTGTATATCGCAAACGATGGATGCCTTCCAGACGATTGGACAAAGGCTAATCTAATGGGAAAACACGCATCTAAACCATACAATCCAAATATAGCACATGTCTTTTATCTTGCTGGATTTATTGAAAGTTGGGGCCGTGGTGTTGAGAAAATTTGCAATGCATTAAAAAACAATAGCCTTCCACTTCCAGAATATACAATTCACCCTAGCGATATTATGATTAAATTTACTGCGCCAGAAGATAGAGTGGTAAAGGTTACAGAAAAGGTTACAGAAAAGGTTACAGATCGAGAACGGCAGGTTCTATATTTAATATATGAAGATCCAAGCCTTACAACAACATCTATGGCGAAAAAATTAAATATATCTAGGAAAACGGTAGGGACTCGCTTGAAATCATTGCGCGATAAAAACATTATTATACGTATTGGTTCAGACCGTAAAGGATATTGGAAGATAAATTAACATTATAATTTGTAATGATTTTCGTTATTTGTAACATATAGCTCACATATAATAATTAATTTATCGTAACAAGAGGATTGGAAATTAAGGTTACAGAAAAGGTTACAGATAAGGTGATTGATAGGGTGACTGATAAATAAGAACAAGCATTAAACGCTTGTTTTTAAGTGCGAAAAATTAAGGATAAAACATATAATGTAGATATGATTAATAACACACAAATAGAAATATGTATAGGTAATGTTGACGATGCTCTTATTGCTTCTAAATATCCAATTGATCGTATTGAATTAAATTCTGCTTTAGAATTAGGTGGTTTATCACCAAGTTTAGAAACATTAATTTATTTAAAAGATAATATTAAACAAAAGATTTGTTGTATGGTAAGGCCTAGGGGTGGTGATTTTTGTTTTAGTGATTTGGAGTTTGAAATCATGTTTAAAACAGCAAGATCATTTTTAGATAATGGGGCTGATGGAATTGTTTTTGGTTTTTTAAATAAAGATAAAAGTATTGATATTGATAATACAAAGAAGATGATTGAATTAATACACCAATATAACAAAGAAGCAATTTTTCATAAGGCTTTTGATGATAGTAATGATAAGTTTGAAGTGGTAAGGATATTGAACGATTTAAAGATTGATAGAATCCTTACGGGTGGTGGAGAAAGCAGCGATAATATTTTAAAAGGTTGTGAGTTAATTAATAAATTGCATAAAGAATATCCTAATATTCAATTATTACCAGGTGGTGGAGTTAGGGTAAGTAATATAAAAGATGTTATTAGAGTTGCTGGTACGGGACAGGTACATATGACTGCGAAAATGGTAAGTGATGGTGGGTATATTAAATTAGAAGAAAGGCAGTTACAAGAGATGTTAAGGGAGATAGAGAATATATGAATATTTTAGTTGCGAATGATGATGGTATTGATTCAATTGGTTTATTAAAGTTAGTAAAAGAGTTATCAACAATTGGTGATGTTTATGTATGCGCACCTAATAGTCAAAGAAGTGCTTATTCTCATCACTTCACTCTTACAGGAAAGATGAAACTTGAAGAAAAGTATGTTGAGGGTGCAATTAAAGCTTATTCTTTGGGTGGTACACCAGTAGATTGTGTTCATTGTGGAAGCCAATTTATCTTTAAAGACATTAATTTTGATTTAGTAGTATCAGGTATAAATACTACTTGGAATGTTTCTAGTGATGCAATATATTCTGGAACAGTTGCTGCAGCAAGAGAAGGATTAATGATGGGTATTCCTTCTATTGCAATGAGTCTAGCAGCTAAAACTTATACTGAAGAATATGAATATGCTGCTGAGGTTGCTAAGGAGGTTGCTTTAATATATCTACAAGATGAAAATATGAAAGAATATTTTTTAAATGTTAATGTACCACATTTAAAAGAATCTGATATCAAAGGAATCAGAGTTTGTGATGGTACTGGTTATATAAAATATAATGAAGGTTATTATTTTGATGAAGATGAAGAAGGTAAATATGTTGTCTTAGGAAAAGGTAGAGTAACCTTAAATATTGATGAACATAATAGATATATTGATATTAATGCCTTAGAAGATGGTTATATCTCACTTACACCATTTACCTTAGATCAAACATCACGTGGATATATCCAATATTGTAGGGATAGATATAGTAAATAATAATTAAAAGTTTTCTCCTACACAATTTTTACTTGGTCCCGTACGGGGCTATTGCTGTTTAAAAGTTAAACAAAAAAAGAGGCAAATACCTCTATTTCTCAATTGCATCCATTAATTCTAATATTCTGTTTAGGTCATTAGTATTGGAATAGTGGATGATTAGTTTTTTATCTTTTATTTCTACTTTAGTAGAGTATTTAGATTGTAGTGTTTGTTTAACATCTTCAATGAATGGATCTACTTTAACAGTTTTACTTGGTTTTTCTTGCTTTTCAGGTTTTCTTGTTAGTTGTTCAAGTTGTCTAACACTTAAGCCTTCTTTTACAGTTTTATTCGCAAGTTCCGTAATTTTATCTTTATCATCTAGAGCTAATAAGGTTCTTGCTTGGCCATATGATAATTTATTATTATTAACCATATCTTGTACCTCACTAGGTAGGGCTAATAATCTTAACATATTAGTGATATTAGTTCTTGATTTACCAAGACGTTTTGCGAGTTCTTCTTGAGTATAGTTTAATTTCTTAATTAATTGATTATAAGCATTAGCTTCTTCAATTGGTGATAAGTCTTTACGTTGAATATTTTCTAGTAAAGATATTTCCATCATTTGAGTATCATTAAAGTCTTTAATGATAACAGGAATTTCTTTTAATCCAGCTAATTTAGAAGCACGTAATCTTCTTTCACCTGCTACTAGTTCATAACCACTTAAGGATTTTCTTACTAATACTGGTTGGAAGACACCATTTTCTTTAATGGAATTGGCAAGTTCTTCTAATTCAGACTTATCAAATACTTTACGAGGTTGATAAGGGTTTGGCCTAATTTCATCAACTTTTAGAGTTTTATTTGAACTTGTGGCATTATTATCAATATCATCAATAAAAGATTCAATATCTTCACCAAATATTTCTGATAAACCCTTGCCTAATTTTTTCTTAGCCATTTGTTTCCTCCATAGTATTGCTTATAAGTTCTCTAGTTAAAGATACATAAGCCTTAGCACCTTCGGAATTAACATCATAATCAAAGATTGATTTGCCCATACTAGGTGCTTCAGATAATTTAATATTTCTAGGAATATATGTTTTATAAGTCTTTTCTTTGAAATGTTTTCTAATTTCTTGACCAACTTCAGCACTTAAATTAGTTCTAGCATCATACATTGTTAATAGGACACCCTCTATCTTTAAAGTTGGATTAAATAATTTTTGTACTAGTCTGATGGTTTGTAGTAATTGAGTAATACCTTCTAGAGCATAGTATTCGCATTGTACAGGAATTAATACTGAATCAGAGGCAGTTAAGGCATTAGTATTTAATAAACCAAGAGATGGAGGACAATCGATAATGATATAGTCGTAATTATCTTTTATAGAAGCAATAGCATTTTTTAGATAATTTTCTCTATCATCTTCAATTTTTGCGAGTTGTAGATCAGCACCAGCTAAATTAATATTGGCAGGTAAGATATCTAGTGGTGGTTTATTAAGTGTTTTAATACAATTATTGACATCAACATCATTTAATAAAGCATCATAAACAGTTAAGTCATTTAAACCAACACGATGTCCTACACCTTGTGTAGCATTGCCTTGTGGGTCAAAGTCTATTAATAAAACACGCTTATTTGAATAAGCTAGACCTGCTGCTAGATTTATACTTGTGGTGGTTTTACCAACGCCACCCTTTTGATTTGCGATTGCGATTATTTTTGCCATAAGTCACCTACTTTTTCATCTTAATTACTATTTTAACTTTATCTTCATATTCTGTTACTTGCCAATCAGCATCTATTCCTGAAGTACGGCATAAGTCATAAGCTTGTTTTAGAGTATTAACACCAATCTTTAGATTATTAGAAACACCCTTTCTTTTATGCTTACTTGATAATTCTTTAATATATTCTTCAGTCTTTGATACTGTATAATTTCTTTCAACTATTGTCTCATATACTTCTTTTAATTTATCTTCTGGTACATTCAATAGTGCTCTAGCATGTCTCTCTGTGATAATATCTTGCGATATTGCTTGTTTAATATAATCAGGAAGTTTTAATAATCTTAATTTATTGGCAACAGTAGATTGACGATAACCTAACTGTTTTGCTAGCTCGTTTTGAGTTAAGTTATTACTCTTCATGATTGCCTTCATAGCTAAGGCTTGTTCAACAGCATTAAGATTTTCTCTTTGAATATTTTCAATCAAAGCTAAATTAGCTGCTTCCTCATCATTTTTTTCTAGAATGATAGCTTCAATATCTTTTTGGCCATTTAATAAGGCTGCTCTATATCTTCTTTCTCCGGCAATAATTTCATATTGATTACCAGATTTTCTAACAGTTATAGGTTGTAATAAACCATTGGCCTTAATAGATTCTGCTAGACCTGATATAGAATCATCATAAAATTCTAGTCTTGGTTGAGACTTATTTGGTATTATCTTATTTAACTTAATCTTTACTATTTCTTTCATAACGTGCGTGCCTTAATTATACTATATTTCCTGGGATATTTTACTTCTGTTTTTCTTTCTTTATATAAATAACTGATTATTCTAGTAGAACCATCAAATAGGTTTTGTTCATATGTTACTTCCATCTTAAAGCCCATCGTTTTAATAGCCTTATCAGCATTTTCTAATTCTTCTAAGCCATCTTTTCCTCTTAAGGCAATAAAATATCCTTTAACCTTAACCATGGCTCCACATATTTCTATTAAAGCATTAAGATTTGTTACAGCTCTAGCAGTTACATAATCATATTCTTCGCGATGTTTAATAGAATAATCTTCACCTCTATCGTTGATTACTTCAATATCTTTTAATCCTAATTTTTCAATTAAGGATTCTAGAAAGATACATCTTTTTTTAATAGGTTCAATTAAGATTACTTTTAAATCGGGATTAGCGATTTTTAATACTACACCAGGGAAACCCGCGCCACTTCCTACATCTACTAAGGTTCCTGTTAACTTCCTATCCATTAATAATAAGGAATCATAGAAATGTTTATTAAAGACTTCATCATGTTCCGTGATGGCGGTTAAGTTAATCTTTTCATTATATTCTTTTAAGTAAGAAGCATATGTTTCTAGTTGTTCAAGCATATGGTCGCTTAAAATAATATTTCTTTTTTCTAATTCTTTTATAAAGTCCATTTTAATCAATATCTATATTGGCACTAATTCTTGCTTTATCTAATACCTTTTGTACTCTTAAAGTATCTTCTAGATGTTTATATGAAGTTTTTAAATCATTTCTTTCATATAAATCCATAAATTCATCATACAACGATTTCCAAGCAGAAAACTCAGAATCGTCTTCTTGTTTAAATTCTTTTCTATTACCATCATTTAATATTACTTCATAATCTGCAACTCTTGAGGCCGTAGAATTAACTCTAATATAGCCCTTATCACCTTGTATTTGACAATATGATGGACTCTTACAATCTTTGGCAAATATCAATGTTGCTTTAAATGTTTTATAGTCTAATATTAGTGTTCCTGAGGTATCTACCTTATTAATAATATTTGGATAATATTTAACATCTTTTGGCATACCAAATATATCAGTTACAAAGTGGATAGTATATACGCCTAGGTCCATTAAAGCACCACCGGCTAATTTATAATCAAAGGCTGGTAATATCTCGCCATTTTTAAATTTATCGTATCTTCTAGAATATTGGCAAAAACTACAATTAATCATTTTAATTTCCCCAAGGTCTTTAATAGATTCTTGTAGTTTTATATATGCCGGAGTATATTTAGTCATTATTGTTTCAAACAGCAATAAATTATGTTTTGAAGCATAATCAACTAATTTCTTTGCTTGTTTATAGTTCTTACAGAAGGGTTTTTCTAATAGTACATGTTTATTTGCTTTTAAGGCTTTATAAGCATAATCAAAATGTAGTCCATTAGGTATTGCCACATAAACAACATCAATATTTGAGTCATTTAAAAAATCATCTATATTGGTATAGTACTTATTAAAACAAGTGAATTTTTTAATCTTTTCTTCATGTCGGCCCCATATAGCATATAAATCAACATCTTTATAAGCAGCCATGCCCTTAATAAAAACATCTACTATAAAGCCTGAACCAATTACTCCTATATTCATTTCTTATAAATTATAACATTGTAGATTTATATATCTCTTTTTAATTCACGATATATAAATTCTTCATATTCTACTTCTTTAGTAATTGTCCAATCACTAAGTTTAAATTCATCAAATGTGGTATCAACTTCATATTCTTTTTTAATGAATGATACATAAGCCTTTTTGGCATATGAATATGTTTGTCTATATATGGAAGCACCACCACAGATAATATATTCTTCCTCATCGTCTTTATGTTTTTCAATAAATTCCAATAAATTATTAACCACTTCCACACCTTCAGGATGATAGTTAATATTACTTGAGATAATTGTTTTATATCTACCCTCAAGTTTATTAGGAAGATTATCATAGGTAGTTTGGCCCATGACAATATTTTTACCCATAGTATTAGCTTTAAAGATTTTTAATTCTTCTTTAATATGCCAAGGTAGAGATCCTTTGATACCTATGCCCTTATTTGGGTCAATCGCAACAGAAAAACTAATCATACTGACACCTTTGCCTTTATTGTAGGCCATGGATCATAGTCTAATACTTTAATATCATCAATAGTGAAATCAAAGATATCTTTAATATTAGGATTTAACCATAATTTAGGAAGTGGTTTAGGATCTCTTGATAGTTGTTCCTTAACTTGTTCGATATGGTCTAGATAAATATGGGCATCACCAAAGGTATGAATGAATTCATATGGTTCGTAATTACATACTTGGGCAATCATCGATAATAATAAGGCATAGGATGCGATATTAAATGGTACTCCTAAGAATAAATCAGCACTTCTTTGATATAGTTGACAGGATAATTTCTTCTTATCAGCACTAACATAAAATTGGAAGAAGGCATGACATGGTGGAAGTGCCATCTTATCTACATCAGATGGATTATAGGCAACTACTAAGTGTCTTCTAGAGAAAGGATTGTTTTTTAGGTTATTGATTAAATCACTAATTTGATCAACACCATCAAAATCACGCCATTGTTTACCATATACTGGTCCTAAATCTCCCCACTTATTAGCGAAGTCTTCATCATCACAAATCTTTTGAATGAATTCTTCCATTGTTTCATTCTTATATTCATTAGATTTCTTATATTTGGCATATGGCCAATCATTCCATATCTTTACATTCTTTAAGGCTAATGGTCTAATATTTGTTTCACCTTTTAAAAACCATAGTAATTCTTCAAATATACCACGATAAAAGACTTTCTTTGTTGTTAGTAATGGAAAACCATCTTCTAGATTAATACGCATTTGATAGCCAAATTTAGAGATAGTTCCCGTACCTGTTCTATCTAATCTTTTTTCACCATTTTCTAGAACATATTTACATAAATCAAGATATTGTTTCATATTAAACCTCTTAGTTATTTCTTTGTTTTAAGTAGATGGCAAGTACTTGTATATCACTAGGATTAATACCAGATATTCTTGATGCTTGGCCTAGAGAATGTGGTCTAATCTTATCTAGTTTTTGTCTTGCTTCCAAGGCAAGGTTATCAAAATGTAGGTAATCTATATCATCAGGAAGTTTAATATTATCCATCTTTAACATTCTTTGAGCTTCTCTTCTAGCCTTTTCAATATAGCCTTCATATTTAACTTCTATTTCAACTTGTTTAGCTATATCTAAATCATATTCAACATCCATATAGTCTAAAACTTTACTCAATTCAACATTAGGACGACGTATTAATTCATAGGCATTGAATGAAGCATCTTGATTAGGATAGCCAATACTTTCAAGATATTCATTAATACCAGATGCTTTTAAAACCTTAGCTTCTTTTAAATATTGTTTCATTTCATGAATTTTATTCATCTTATCTAGATATTTTTGATATCTATCTTCAGATATTAATTTATTCTCATAACCATATTTAATTAATCTTTGATCAGCATTATCATGTCTTAAAAGTAAACGATACTCCGCACGGGATGTTAAAAGACGATATGGTTCTTTAGTACCTTTAGTTACTAAGTCATCAATCATGACACCAATATAAGATTCATCTCTTTTCAATATAAGTGGTTCTTCATTATCTAGTTTCCTACGACAATTAATACCAGCCATGATTCCTAGTCCTGCTGCTTCTTCATACCCAGAA
>CAVDLK010000006.1:0-20496 GCA_963609745.1 Erysipelotrichaceae bacterium
GGTTATAGAATAATTGATCCTGAGCCACTTCTGTTGGAATGGAGTAAGTCTTATGGTAAGAAAGATATAGAAACATATTCTTTCTATAGTTTAGATAATATATCTGTTATAGAGGAACGATTAAAACAACTAAAAATAGATGAAGGAATTAATACATATCTTACTGGATTATCTGGGGGAGTGCGCTACACACCGGTGGTACGTTATAATAAAGTATATTTCTATATCGCACCAGAAGATATTAAAAAGACAATTCAATATTTAGATATAAAAGAAGTAGATAGTGGTTCAAATATAATTATTTTCCCACTAGAAAATGATTCTTATATCAAAAACTATAAAGAGATTGAAGGATCTATAGTAGTATCACCTATACAAATATATTTAGATTGTATGCAGATAAAAGGTAGAGGTGAAGAGATGGCGGAAGCAATTTTACACAAGGAGATTCTTAAATGATAAAAGATGAGGATTTAAAGAACATTACAGACTATTCAGAAGGCCAAAAACAAGCTGCACACAGAGTTCTTGTAGAGTTAGTTAATATCTTTCAAGAATATGAGAATGAAATTCGTATTGTTGGTGGATGGGTTCCAGATTTAATGTTTCCAAGTGAAGGCCATGTAGGTAGTGTAGATGTAGATATTATGATTAACCATTTAACTTTACAAGACGAAGGTTATCAAAATATGTCAAGAATACTTCAGAAAAACGGCTACAAAGAGCATCCTGAAAAATATTTTTCCTTTGTAAAAACAGTGATTATTGATGGAATATCTTATGATGTTGATGTAGATATTCTGGCTGGAATGTATGGTGGCACACAGCCCAAGAAAAGAAGCCAACACGTTCAAGGATTGAAGGCTTTAAAAGCCACGGGTGGCAATTTTGCATTTGATTTCCCAGCACAAAAAATAAGTGTTGAAGCTAAGCGCCCAGATGGAGCCATAGATATTGCCAATGTTAGTGTTGTAGCGGTTGTTCCTTATATAATCATGAAAACTGCCGCAATGGGCAGAGGAAAAGCTAAAGATGCTTATGATATTTACTTTATAATCAAGCACTATGCTGGTGGAGTAAAACAATTAGCAAAAGAATTTGAGCCTGTAAAAGATAAAAAGATTGTGATAGATGCGAAAGAAAAACTAGCAAATAAATTTGCTTCTCAAAATCATGCCGGCCCTAAAGATGTCGCTGATTTTATGGACTTAGATAACGAAGATAGTATCCAAATGATTAAAAGAGATGCTTACGAACAAGTGCAAGCATTAATAAAGATGATATGAAAAAATTAATCTTCTAATATCAAATCAAATATCTTATTTAATATTGAATCATCAAACGAAGAACCTAGATAATAACACTTACCATTACCATAGTTATTAACTGTGGCTGCTACATAATCACCAAATGGATTATTTATCCACTTAACTAATGGTTTGGCGGTACTTGTTTTCAACATTTCCGCAAAGATATAACCCTTAGATTCTATACCATCATATTCACAAGGACTGCTTATATTAGTTAACAAAGTTTCATGTTCTTCTATTACTGCTCCTGTTAAATCATCAATATCAACAGGTAAACGTTTATTGAATACTAGATTATTATCAATATCTTTCCAAGCAGTTCTAGGAGTAAGTAATACCTTACCACCTTTTTTAACATAGTCCTTTAATCTAGCCTTAAATTCATCTGACATGATTATCATATAAGGAAGGATTACTAATTTATATTTACTAAAGTCTTTACTTGAATCAATAATGTCACAATTCATATTTCTGATATATAGTTGTCTATATAATTTCATACATTCTTTTTCATAAGAGAAACAATCAGATTGTCTTTGAATTGACATTGATGACTTAGAATCATAATCATAAACTAAACATACATCAGCATTAGGATATTCAATTGTCTTTTGTTTTGCTTGTTTAAAGAAATCTTGTGTTTCATAATACTTTCTTCTTTTTTGATTATCAGTATCTAAAATACCAAAACAGAATTGTTCAGCACCCTTAGTAAAACCACGATATCTAAAGAAGATTAAAGACTCTACACCATGATTTAAACTATCTAAAGCCCACTTTTTAGCCTCATTAGGTCTAGGTGCATAACCAATATCATTATGACCCTGTGCTCCCATAATAGCCTCTGTAATCCAGAACTTTTCTTGTCTAAATCCTCTCGCAAAATCAACAGTAAATGATAAATCACTATCACTAAGTGGTGCAACTTGGCCTCCCCATACTGGATAGTTATTATAAGAAACAATATCTATATGTTTTGCTATCGCAAATGGATTGAAATGTTTATTTATTGTTCCACCTTCAAAGTCATGAGTTACTAATACATTACTATTTATATTCTTAATCTCATCTTTTATAGTCTTAATAAAATTCTCAGCACTTAAACTTCTAAATCTTTCCCATTCTAATCTTAAGGAAGGATTTTGTGCTGTAAATGATGGTTTTGGTAGAGGAATATCATCAAAATCAAAATATGTTTGTGACCAAAATTGAGTACCCCAACGATAATTTAATTCATCGATATCCTTATATTTATTTTTTAAATAATCAATAAATTTCTTATGACATGTTGGACAATAACACATGTCAGAACCTTCATGTCCTATCTCGTTATCTATTTGATAAGCTACAATAGCATCTTCATCCTTATAATGATTAACCATGGCTCTAGTAACTTCTTTTGCCTTTTCTAAGAATACATCATTATTAATACAATGACCTCTTCTTGCCCCAAAAGGTTGTCTATAACCATATTCATTTTCATTCATGATTTCTGGATTACTTCTATATAACCATGAAGGAATAGTAGCGGTAGGAATACACATCATTATCTTTAAATTACGTTTCTTTGCCTTTTCTATTACCTCATCAAAGAATGAGAAATCATATTTATTATTTTCTGGTTCTACCTTGTCCCAAGCAAAATCCGCAATTCTAATTAAATTTGCCCCTAATTCAACAATATTATCTAAATCATCATCTACTAATTCCATTCCCCATTGTTCGGGATAATAATCTACACCTAAATATTTCATTCTAATTTACCATCCATTAATTTATTTACTAAGTCTGTATATTCTTTTTGAGCGCAACAATAAGCCGCAGCATGACCACAATCTTCTACTAATAAGATAGCTTTCTTGCTTGTACAAGCATTATACAAATCAATAGACATTTGAGCTGGTACAAAGTTATCTAACTTACCATGAATAAAGACAATTGGTACAGTTGAATGAGCTACTATTTCTTCACCTATAGAATCTGTAAAACCAACATGAGCTAATAGTTTTGCCCACATATTGGCAAGATTTGCTAGTGGGAAATATGGAACATGATATGATTTTGTGACTAAGAATCTAACAATATTATCAATCGTATCATAACCACAATCATCAATTATTCCCTTAACATTCTTTAAATTCATATCAGCAGTGTGGATAACAGAAGCACCACCCATTGATACACCATGTAGATAAATACTTGGATTATCATATAGCTCATTAATCTTTTCTACCCAAGATTTAATATCATATTTATCTAACTCGGAAAAACCTAAGTACCTGCCTTCAGACTTACCATGAGCTCTATCATCTAGCATTAATATAGTAGCTTTTCTAGCAGTATATATTTCCATCTTATCCGCATAGTCATTTGCGGGTGCAGACTTATAACCATGAACACAGATTACAACTTCCTTACCCTCTCCCTTATATAAATAACCATGCAACTTTAAACCATCAAAACTAGTAACATATAAGTCCTCATATGGTATATCTTTAAACCTCTCCATATAAGGAGCTTGAAAAGCATATAACTTATGAGCAGTTGGTCGCATTAAATCCTTTTCACTATCAATATAATCTGGACTAGGATCAGAATGCTTATATAATTTCATATCAAAAACTGAAGCAAACATAAAATATGATGCAACTAATAAAACTAAAATTATAATCAATAAAATAATAATTATTAACATAGAACACCTCCATATCTATTTTATAATAGGAAGATAACTAATAAATTCTTCTTTTTTAGTATTTGAATGAATTTTTTGCATTTATCTCGTGCATTATTATGGGTAAAAAGATTATAATTTAATACAAGAGGATTAAATATGAACGAAAAAGGTATTGAATTAAAGAACGAGTTAGTGGCAAAAGCAAAAGAGCTTGCAGAGAAAGCTGAAAACATTACTTTTAACGAAGTAAATGAATTAAAGAGAAAATGGAGAAGAGCAAGTAGCGAAGAAGAATCATTTGCGGAAAAAGAGTTAAATGATAAATTCGATGAAATAATGGCTGAGATTAGTTCTAAGGCTACAGACTTATCACAATCTGTTGAAGAAAAGAAAAACGCTATCATCAAGGAAGCTAAAGAAATTTCTACTAAGAACTATAAAGAAGCTACAGCTAAGATGGAAGAATTAATGGAAAGATGGAAGGCAGCTGGTAGATGTGGCGAAAAGGATGATGAACTTTGGGCTGAATTTAAGGCTGCTAGAGATGAATTCTTCACTAATAAAAAGGCTTACTTTGAAAATCTAAAAGAAAATTTCAAAAAAGTTAAAGAAGAAAAAGAAAACATCATTCAAGAAGCTATTGATGCGAATAAATTAGATAACTTCAAACAAATCGGCACCAAGATGGATGAGTTAATGGATAAGTGGAAAGCTGCTGGATTTGCGGGAAAAGATAATGAGGATGATTTATGGTCTAAGTTCTCTGAACAAAGAAAGTTATTCTTTGAAAAGAGAAAAGAATATTATGAAAGCATGAAGGAAACTTATGCTGCTAGAGTTGAAGAAAAGAAAGCTCTTATTCAAGAAGCTAAGCAAAATCTAGCTAGATCAGAATTCTCAGAAGAAGAAATCAGTATCGTAAAAGGTCTAAGAGACAAATGGAAAGCAATTGGCTTTGCTGGAAAAGATAATGAAGATTCTCTTTGGGATGAATTCAATAACACCGTAAATAAATATTACGAGAACATGAGATTCTACAAAAATAATAAATAAAATTGGGGGCTGTTGCGAAATAACTAAATCGTAATAGCCTTTTTTCTTTGCCTAAAAATAAAAAGCGCACCAGGAATCCAACCTTCAGCGCTATTTTCTTGATATACTCTTCTTGTTTGAGAAAGAGATATCTTTTATATGTCTTATTTTACAACTAGTTAATTATTTTTTTGTTTTTTTCTTTTCAATATAAATTAATAATATTTCTAAGATGATAATTACAATTAATGCTGCTAACCAAATATTTTGATTTGGCAAGAAGGAACTTGTACCATCAGAATTAATTATCATTTCTGCATTCTTTAATACCCTTGCGCTAATAAATGGTCCAATTAGACCTGGCACAAATACCTGAGCTATTATTCTTACACCTTGAAATTGACCAGCTCTATTTTGAGGAATGTTTTCTCTAATTCCTGCCGCAAAGATAGCCATACCACATAAATACCCTGCCATCATTAATAAAGAGCCAATAAATACCGGAACAATTGTTTTAAAAGCAAATAATATTACATATCCAACAATAAGCATCAATATTGGTGCCTTAATTGAAATATTAAAACCATACTTATCATATGTCTTACCATATATTGCTGTAATTAAAGCTGCTATTAAGATTGCTGGAGCTAATACTAAGACATAATTACTTAACCCTAAACTTTTTTCATAATAGATTATTAGATATGGCATAAACACTTGTATAGATATACCAAATAAAGCAAAACAGAATAATAGAAGATATAAATATTTATTTTCCTTATATGTTGATGTTTTAAAACTATAAGTTAAAGTATCAATACAATTATCTTTAGTTTTTTCTAAAGTTGGACTTTCTTCAATAATAAATAACCCTGATACACCAATTAAAGTTGTGGCAATACCGATAATATAATATATTTTTGTCCAAGATGATGGATCATCTAGATTAAAGCCCATAAAGCCACCAAACACTACCAGTATGGCAACTAATGGCATCATAGAATTAATACCTTCAATTAAACCTCTATTAGACTTATCACCTCTATCTGTTAACCAGGCATTATAAGCAGCATCATTGGCAGTAGAACCAAAAAAGGTCATAACACAATCCATAAATATTGTCATTGTTACATTTTTAATATAAGCAAAACTTATTATCGATATACCCCAAAGAATATAACCAATCGACATAAATATTTTTCTTTTACCAACCTTATCGGATATCATTCCCATAATAATAGTTGTAATTGCAGCCATAACAGCACTAGCCATTACCATGGTTGAGATATCACTAGCACTAGCATTAAACATCTTGTAGATAAATACATTAAAATACATATTCTCTACAACCCAAGCAACTTGGCCCATTAAACCAAATATAGACATTGCTAGCCAAAACTTTCTTCCTAATTTTTCCATATTGTTCACCCTTATCTATGATTATATTATTTCATTAATCCATAGTCATCTTTAGTTAGTTGCATCTAACTACTTGTTGGTTTATACTAATCGTAATGGGATATCAATATTTCCTATTAAATAATAAGGGTATTAAAAATGAACAAAATAAAACAAAACCATAGTGAATCAATTGAAGACTATTTAGAAGCAATCTTATTACTTCAAAAAACAAATAAGAATGTACGATCTATCGATATCGCAAAACATTTACACTATTCTAAACCAAGTGTTAGTATTGCCATGAAGAATCTTCAAAACAAAGAATTAATAACTGTTGATGAAAATGGTTTTATCAATCTAACAAAAGAAGGTAAAAAAGTTGCTGCCGATACATATAAAAAGCATTTAGTTATCTCTGGTATATTAATTAACTTAGGAGTAAGTGAAAAGATAGCAATGGAAGATGCTTGTCATATCGAACATGATATCAGTGATGAAACATTTAAGGTATTAAAAAAATACTTTAAAACTAATAATACAAATAATAAATAAATTATTATTTTCAATACAACAACTAGGAAGATAACTAGTTGTTTTTATTTATATTTAATATAACATAATATACAATTTTATATATTTCATATGCTATATTGGAGTATAAAATGAAAACACTAATAAAAAAATACGAACTACTATTGGTCTTAGCCAAGAAGAATTTTCCGATAAATTAGAAACAAGTTTTGCGACAGTTAATAGATGGGAAAATGGCAAAACAATACCTAATAGACTTGCACAAACTGAAATTTATGAATTCTGTAAGAATAGAAATATTTCTTTTTCTGATGTTTTAGTTAAAAAAATTGAAGAGGAAGTTAAAAAGATTCCCAATTGTGAAGATCGTTTAATTTTATATCATGGCTCTAAGTTTGGTATTGAAGGCAATATCGCTCCTATAAGTCGTGAAAAGTGTGACTTTGGCGCAGGATTCTATATGGGTACAGACCCCTTGCAACCATTAACCTTAATTTGTGATTATGAAAAATCTAAGTTCTATATTGTTTCTCTTTCTTTAGAAGGCTTATCAATCATTGAGATTCCTTTAGATTTATCATGGGCAATGTTTGTTGTATTAAATCGTGGAAAAATGGATAGTATAAAAAGAACAAAGTTTTTTCAAAAATACCAAAATATTTGTTTAAATAAAGATTTAATTATTGGTTATATCGCCAACGACCGTATGTTCTATGTACTTGATAATTTCTTTCTTGGCAATATTGCTGATCAAGCTTTAATCAAAAGTCTATCAGCACTACAATCAGGTAAACAATATGTAGCTATATCACAAAAAGCACGTGATGCTATACGTATTGAAAAAGAAATACCAATCTCATATTTAGAAAGAAAATTTATTAAAGATATCAGTGCAGAAAATCGTATAAAAGATATTAAGATTGCTAATGAGATTTGCAAGAACTATCGTAGAGAGGGTCTATTCTTTGATGAAATTCTAGACCAAGCAAAGGAGAAATAACATGGATTGTATTGCTTTAAAACTATGTGATATACAAGGACGTTTATTTGAACTTTCATCTAAGCAAGGATATGATAGCAAAAAATTTGTTTCTTTTTTATGAGATCGGATGTCGCAAAAGCATTAGACTCTACTTATAACAGAATGCAATAGGCAGATAAGAATATTTATTAGAAGAAGTCGTTGATATCAGTAATGGCAAAATCACTTCTTCATCAACCCCAATATCTTCAGAAGTAATGTATTGGATTGGATATATTTACCGTTATTGGCATTACTACAAAAATGAACCTAGTTCAAAGATATATCGTCAAGCTAACTTTAAAACAATGAAAAGAAATTATATGATGTTTCATACCATGGATCCAGAACTCGCTATTGGTGATTTAATAAAAATTAATAAACAACATATAAAGAAGGAAAATTAATTTATTGAATTTACAAAAAGGTGTAAATTTGCAATGAAAAGTACCACAAAAAGGTGTAACTACTATAAAAGAAGAGTTCGATTGAACTCTTCTTACTTTCTTGCTTGTTTTTCAGCGTTACGCTTATCGTTGATAATCTTAACTTCTTTATCAGTTATCTCTGTAACACCATTTTCTTTAGCCCAAGTAACACAGCCATTTAATACTGTCTTTAAGAATGGTCTAGGAACTTTTGTGAAGTTCTTTAAAGCATCATCAGTGAAATGGATTTCAGGATCAATTCTATCTGCAGCATATCTGATTGATTTTAAATCACCCTCTTTTGCGGCAGGAATTGGTTCTGCGATTGGTTTTTTAAATCTTGGGAATTGAGTATACCAGAAGTTAGTTGAATCTCTATATCCATAATCTACTGGAACATTAGGGAAACTTGTCTTCTTAACTCCATCAACAATTGCATCATAATATTGTGGTTTCATTAATATCTTATCTATCTTTAAAATGAAATGAGCACCGTATTTAGATGTAATACCATTGAAGTTGTTGTATGGACCTGGATGGCCATCATCAATATCATCAGGATTATACTTATAAGCATCTTCAAGTTGATCATCCCAAGTACATTCAAACACTTGGAAACAATCTTTTAATACCTTTGGTCTAGTAGGATCACTTGGATCAGCCAAACCATCTTCTGTTTCTAACTTGAAGTCCTTCATCTTTTCACTACTTGGTCCAGGATAGCCAAGTCTTACTGCTTCAGTAAATATTGCTCTATCATCATTAATGAAGTTTAAAGCACAATGCTTTGTTCTCATGATGTTAGGACAAGTATTAGAATTGTTTCTACATTCTAGAATCATCGCATATCTATCTTTTCCAGCAATATAATATGGGAAACATAGTGAATATGAACCAGCATTCAATGAACCATCAGGATTAACTGTTGTGATTACAACAGTAGGCATTGGAAAGAATGCAGATGTTTGATAAAAGTTATCGACAATACGTAAATCTTTATATGAACTCATATTTTCTCCTTACTTTAATTTTTTGTATAAAAATATAACTAGGCATGCGCCAACTACAGAAATAATAAGACTACCAATGATATTTGAAGAACTAATACCAATAAGTCCAAATACTAGTGAGCCAACAATACCACCCACTAATCCTAATACCACATTAATATACCAAGCTGATTTTAATCCCATAAATTTACCAGCTAAATAGCCAACTAATGCTGCAACTAATAAATCAATAATTAAATTCATTTTCTTAACCTCCCGTTTTTTATTATACTATTTAATTTTTTCCATGATAAAAGCGATACATTAAGTACCGCTAATTTATTCCTTCTAATACTTTCTTAACAAAGTCTTTAGTTCTATCGTTTTGTGGATTCTCAAAGATTTGTTTACTTGTTCCTGTTTCAATAATTGAACCATCATCAATAAAGATAATACGATCAGATACTTGTCTAACAAAGTTTGTCTCGTGAGATACAATAACCATACTTAGACCGGTATTTTTTAACTCCTTCATCATATTTAATACTTCTACTACCATCTCAGGATCTAGAGCACTAGTTGGTTCATCAAATAAGATAAGTTCAGGGTCATTCATTAAAGTTCTAAGAATAGCTACTCTTTGTTTTTGGCCACCTGATAAGGTTGATGGATAAGCGTCTTTGAATTCTTTTAAATTAAATCTATCTAATAATCCAAGGGCCTTGTTAGTTGCCTCATCTTTTGATACCTTCAATACCTTGCAAGGTGCTAGAATCATATTTTCTAAGACTGTCATGTTATTGAATAGATTGAAATGTTGGAATACCATACCAATCTTTTGACGATACTCATCAATATTTAATTCTTTAACATTCTTACCCTTATAATAGATATCACCCTTACTTGGTTTTTGTAATAGATTTAAAGTTCTAAGTAAAGTAGACTTACCTCCGCCTGATGGTCCTATTATTGAAAGTACTTCATTTTCATATACTTCCATAGAAACATCATTAACTGCCACTATCTTTTTAATCTTTTCAAATTGAACTGATAGATTCTTAACCTCTATAATTTTATCTTTCACTTTGAGCTAGACTCCTTTCTAGTAAGGAAACTAACTTACTTAAGATAACTACCATCAATAAATACAATAAGGCAACAGCCAATAATGGTAAGGCTTGAATATAAGTAACAGAACGAATTATTTCTCCACCTTTAGTTAAATCATTTACAGCAACATAACAAGCAACTGATGTTTCTTTTAATAAGGCAATGAATTCATTGGCAAGAGCAGGTAAAACGTTTTTAATAGCTTGAGGAATTACAATATATCTCATTGTCTTATAATAATTTAAACCAAGTGATCTTCCTGCTTCAAATTGACCAACATCAATTGACATTATGCCAGCTCTAATTATTTCAGCCACATAGGCACCTGAATTAATACCAAATGTCAACATAGCAACTGGCATACCATTTCTAGCACTTGAGAAAATGACAAAGAACATAATCATTATTTGTATCATTACAGGTGTTCCCCTAATGATAGTTACATATAATTTACAAATACTATTTCCTATTTTTAATAAGGTCTTTTTAATTCCCTTATCCATTTCCTCAATGTTTTTATCATGACCTGTTCTGATTAAAGCAATAATTGTTCCAATAATAATTCCTATAACTAGAGCAACTAAAGCTAATTTGATAGTATTTAATAATCCATTAAGAATAAACTTATATCTATCTTTCTCAATGAAACAAGTTATAAAATCTTTTTTAAATTCAGCAAACACCACTATTCACCAATATATTTATCTATAATTGTTTGAATTGTTCCATCGCTTGTTAATTCTTCTAAAGCTTGATTGAATGCATTCAATAATTCATCATTATCCTTAGCAATAGCAATAGCATAATCTTCTACAGAATATTCTGTATCTAGAATCATTAAACCTTCATTCTTTTCAACGATAGCTTTTGCTGGTTCATTATCTAAGATGATGCAATCGATTTGTTTATTTACTAAAGCAGTTGCAGCATCAGTAGTCTTCTTGAATGATTTAACATTTTCTTCACCAAAATCATCTAAAGAATATATTTCACCAGTTGTACCAGATTGTACACCGATTATATATGAACTTTCATATAAATCATCTATACTTTTAATTTCACTATCTTGGTTAACAATAACAACTTGAATACCAGTAGCATATGAATTTGTGAAATTAATCTTTTCTAATCTTTCTTCATTTACTGTCATACCAGCCATAGCAAAGTCGTATTTGTGTCCTTGAACACCACTGATTAATGAATCAAAATCAGTATCAATTACTTCTAATTCATAGCCAAGTTTTTCAGCAATCTTTCCAGCTATTTCAACATCAATACCAACCATGTCTTCACCATCATAATACTCATATGGTTCAAATGTTGCTTCTGTTGCCATAGTCAAAACCTTTACTTCATCACTAGAAGTATCATCAGCTTCATTAGCAGATGAGCATGCGCATAAGCATAATAGCGCAAGTAATACCACAATAATCTTTTTCATACCTTTTCCTCTTTCTGGAGGCTAAAATAAAAGCGCCTCCCTAATAACGGAGACGCTGTAATCGCGCGGTACCACTCCGATTGTAAGAAATAAACCTCTTACCACCTCTATCTTTTAACGCAAGACTAACGTCCTAAACTACTATCTTCATCTAGGCATCTCACAAGTGCGGTTCATCATATTCAATCAATTGGACTTTCACTCTACTCCAACTCGCTTATAATCAAATATAACTACTCTCTTGATCACAGATTTGATAGTTCAAATTTTAATGATAAAAATATTAAAATGCAAGTACTTTTTTAAATGTAAAGGCTTACATGTTTAAATTTCTACTTATTTAACAACTTTTATATTATTTTTATGATCAACAACTATATTTTTATTCTCTCTTATATAGTTATAAATTATATCTACAATCTCCTCATTAGAAGTATTTAAAATCTCTAAATCCTTCATCATATCAAAACCAAATGCCCCACTTTTTCTAAAATTATTAATAGCTAAAGTAAAAATATCATCATCCTTAACATCCTTACCTTGATACTTTAAATCAATAATTCTATTACCCCTATTATTAGAAACTTGAATAGTATAATCTATCCCATCTACCATATCATAATTAAAACCTTTAGGGATTGGTTTTAAATAATCCTCAGCAACAACTAATTCACCATCTTTTATATCAAAATACTCTGCACACTTCTCTAAATATCTCTTTAATGCTTTACCATCAATCTTAACTTTAACTAAGTTGTTAGGATAAACATAAGTTAACAACAAATCTCTTAATGTTATATTCCTCTTAAAACCTGTAGCACCATCAGATATAGAACAAGCAGATAATTCAGCATTGCTATATGCTTTTTGAATTTGATTAATAAAAGAAACAATTGGAGCCTTATATAATCTAGCAATAAATTCATCTTTAATTGTTAAATCACAATCAATTGAACCAATAACTTCATCAATCCATAATTGGGTCTTTTCTTCATATGGTAAATAATATTTTAATAGTTCTGAATCAATATCATTATTAGCTTTTAATAACTTAATTTCACAATCTCTATTATCAAAATCATAATTAATTTCAACAAACTCATCACCATTAGACTTACATTGTGATACATAAGTATTAAAACATTTATAACTAATTGAACGATGTTGATGACCTGATATTAAGATATCAATATCTAAATCTCTACACATCTCATATCCTTGGTTCTCTTTTGAACCACCGATATATTCATTATCAGCATTTGTGTTTAAACCACCATGGTATACCACAACTTTTAAATCAACATCTTTAACCTTTTCTAATGTCTTCTTAACAAATTCATATTCATCAATTATTGCAATATCTTTTAAATTTTCCTTCTTCTCTAATATATTAATAAAACTAGTAGTACAACCTATAATTGCAATCCTTTTACCACCAATATTTTTAATAATATATTCTTCACCTAATCTTTTATTCTTATAGAAAACATTACCACAGATACATTTTACTTTTAAACTATTTATATATTCATTTAAATATTCACTACCATAATTAAAATCATGATTACCAATATTTACATAATCATAAGTATAATCAATGGCCTTCTTCATAAGGTTGTCACCCTTTTCATTAGCCATAAAATATTTTAAGATTGGACTTCCCTCAATGGTATCACCATTATCTATAACAATCGTATTATCATCCTTATTTGCCTTAAAATATGAAGCAATCTTTAATAAACCTTTATCTAAAGGCTTATTATCAGAATATAAATGGTCAAATAGATAACCATGGATATCACTACTAACTAGAAATTTAATTTTCATAATTTACCATAATAAAGCCCGACATTTGTCAGGCTCATCTTAATCTTTAATTGTAAGTTTAGTTCTAATCTTAGTTGAGACAACTTCGATTATTAATACTAGGGCAATAATTCCTAACAACATTGCACCACAGTCTGACCATCTTCTTGCGGAAATGGCAAACATTAGTTGGGCACCAATACCACCGGCTTGTACAACGCCTAGGATAGAAGCATTCTTAACATTGATATCTAAACGATAAAGAATGATAGAAACCATATTGGAACTAAGTTGTGGAATGATTCCATATCTAATCTTTTCAAATGTAGAACAACCTGCTGCATCTAGGGCTTCACTGATGCCTGGGTTTAAATCTTCAATAGCTTCAATAATTAGCTTTGCAAGCATACCAATAGAACCTATTGCCATTGATAATACACCGGCAAAAGGTCCAGGTCCCACCGTTTTAACAAACATAATACCTAACATAAATGATGGGAAAGCACGGATTATAGAAATTATTGTTAAGACAGTTAGGTTAATCCATTTAGGACAGATATTTCTTGAAGCAATAAAAGCAAGTGGAATTGAAATAACTACACCTATCATTGTTCCTAGAAAAGCGATTGCTAAAGTTTCAAATAACATATATAACAAGCCACTTTCAGTTAGGTTTGTCATATAAGATATATTTGGATGCACTAATCCTTTTAAGGCAGCAACAGCAATTAATAGACCTTTCTCGTTTATGCCTTTAAAGTTTAGGGTTATTGTACATAGAATATAGAATACTATGACACTAGCTATAATAATGGCAAATTTAGGCCATACATGAGGATATTTTTTTAATTGTTCATCTATACTTAATTTATTTGTCATTGGCTGTTAACTTCTTTCTTATTTCACGGGAAATAGTTTCAATAATTACAACAGTAATAACTAGTATTAATACCATTAATCCAGTATGAGCGTAATTACGCCACTTCAATTCTTGGTTAATTAATACACCAATACCACCAGCTCCAACATATCCCAAGATAGCAGCTGATCTAACATTCATTTCAAAACAATATAGAACTGTAGACCAGAAGTAACCTCTGATTTGAGGAAATACTGCTTTAATCATACATTTAGTTCTAGAAGCACCAGTAGATTCCATGGCTTCATAAGGACCCATATCAACGGTTTCTATTTGTTCATATAGCATCTTTACCGCAACAGTATAAGTAAATATCATAATTGATGTTGTACCGGCAACTGTTCCAGTTCCCACAACAATTGATAATAGTTGAGCGTATACCATTGTTGGTAGAGTTCTAAAGATACTTAGAACTGCTCTATGAGTTACTAAGTATGTCTTATTTAATTTAAAGTTTGCGGATAAATAGAAAGAAACTGGTAGAGCTATTAAACAACCTAAGGCTGTACCTAGTATTGACATAACAATAGTATCTACCATTGGTGAAATTAGTTCTGACATGTAATCCCATGCAGGAGGGAACATTTCATTTACTAATGACCAGAAGTGATTTTTTCTTTCAATTAAACGTCCTAAGTCAAAGCCTGTAGCATTGCCACAGATAATACAAAATATAACAACAATAATAAAGACATAAGGAGTAACATTAAATTTTTCTTTTACTTCTTTGCCATTAGATAGAATATATTTTCGAGGATAGAAGATATGCAGAATATCATTTAGCATCTGCTTTCTCCTTCATCATGTCATCATCGGTCAAATCACGACCATAAATATATCTTAATGTTTCTTTATCAATCTTACTTGTAGGTCCATCGTAGACAATCTTACCAGCTCTAATACCTACAATTCGATCAGCATATTGTAACGCTAAATCAACATGGTGAATGTTGATTACAATCGTAATATTCATATTCTTATTGATTCTCTTGAAATCCTCCATTACAACATCAGCCATAACTGGATCTAGAGAAGCTACAGGTTCATCAGCTAAAATAATTTCAGGGTTTTGAGCTAATGTTCTAGCTAAGGCAACTCTTTGTTGTTGTCCACCAGATAATTGATCAGCTCTAATATATGCTTTATCTAAGATACCAACCTTATCTAAAGCTTCTAATGCTTGAACCTTATCTTGTTTTGAAAATAGACCAAATATTGTTCTAAATAAGTTCATATCGGCAACTCTAGCAGAAAGAACATTATTTATAACTGTTGTTCTACTTACAAGGTTAAATGATTGGAATACCATACCAATCTTTCTTCTAAATTTTCTTAATGCTTTTCCTTTTAAAGATGATACATCAATACCATTTACTGTTAACTTACCATTTGTGATGTCAATCATCTTGTTTACAGTTCTAATTAAAGTTGATTTACCTGCACCAGATAAACCAATAATTGCCACAAATTCTCCTTGTTCGATTTGTAGATTTACATCATCTAGAGCCTTTGTACCATTACCATAAACCTTATCTACATGTTCAAAACTAATCATGTTTATCTCCTTAAAGCAAAGAAAAGGGCGCAATTAAATGCGCCCTTATTTGAGTTTCTTATTTGAATAATTGGTTTGCAGCACGAGTTGCATCGTAGTCAGAATCTTGACCTAGAGTATAACCTTTGTGGCTATATGGTGCAACAGCAGCTTGACCTTCTTCAGTTTCACCTAAAGCGATGAAAGTTTCTTGTAAAGCTGTAACTAGTTCTGGAGTCATCTTTGGATCAACTGATTCATCAGCTACAGATACTGTATCATTCATGATCATATCTGAAACAGCGATAACCTTAACGATATCCCAAACTGTCTTGCCTTCAGCAGCTAATTCTGGATAAGCAGCTTCGAAAGCTTGAGTAGAAGCAGCATCCTTACGAACATCAGCATAACCAACAGTAACATCACAACCACCAGTTAATAATGATTCCATCATGTTAGCGTAAGAGCCATCAGGAATTACATTTGTTAAAGAAGCAACAGTCTTCTTTTCGTTACCAGCACCTTCACCGAAGTTGTTGTTTAACCATAGAGATGGATAAACGTAACCTGCTGAAGAAGTTGATGAACATACATACCAAGTAGCAGCATCTACATCTTCCCAAGTAAGAGTTCCTTCAACTGCTTTGTTGTATAAATCTAAACCTTTTTCAGTAGCTGTATTTACATAAATTAATGAAGCATAACCAGTAGCTTTAGTAGTAGCGTCTTGAGTAACAGAACCATTCCAAGGAGTAATACCATCTTTTGGATCTAAAGCAACAGAAGCATCTTCACCAGCAACACCCCAACGTAAAGCTTCTACTAGAAGATTAACGCCATCAGGTTGATATAGAACATAAGTAGATGCAGGAATTAGACCGATATCAATAGTACCAGAAATCATACCTTCACCAGTTGCAGCGTAATCAGTACCTACACCGATTTCAACATTGTTTACTGTGAATCCCTTTTCAGCTAAAGAGTCGATAATGATTTGGCCTAAGCCTCTCCAATTGTTAGCTTTTTGAGTGTCAGTTTCACCATTTGCAGCTTCAAGGATAACATCAGCATCCTTAGAAGGAACGAAAGATACAGTTAATGTTTCGATAACATTAGTATCAACTGTTTCTTCTTTTTTACCACAGGCAGTCAAACTAGCAATCATTAGCACGCTTAATAAAACAACTAATAATTTTTTCATTTTGTTCTCCCTTTTCGTTGGACTTCCAACGGCAATATTTTACCATAGTAAAATTGATATTAATTTTAATTCCACAAAAAAAGATTACTTTTTAACTTGTAAGCGCTATATTTCTTACTTTTCTTGATTTTTTAAAGCAACTATCATTCCAGCAAGCATCTCAACAATTGATAATCCTAACAATAAACCGGATAGAAAATCCTTTACATTAGAACCACTAATGGTTGCTGACATAGCATTACTAGCAATACCTAAAACTATTAATAATAAACCTGATTTACCTTTCTTTGTTTCTCTAATCCTTGAGTTCTACGAAGTAGATCCAATATTTGATTATCATCATAAACTCTAATACTACTATCCGCATCTTCACCATCCATCAACTCTGCCAATGTAGTATGTAAAGTATCACATAAGTTTTGAATGATACTATAATCAGGCATACATTTACCATTCTCCCACTTAGATATTGTCTTATTTGATACTCCTAATTTCTCTGCCAACTCTTCTTGAGTTAAATTTAATTCACGACGTTTTTGACTAATATATTTTCCAATTGTTAATTGATTTATTTTTCTCTCCTTCTTACACTTAAATATTATTTTAAGTATTAGAATTTACACATCTCCTATTAGTAGAATATGCATGGAATTTAATATAAAAACCATAATTCTCAACATATTAATAATAGCCTTTAAATATTGGGGTTTTGTTAAAAATTCCTAAGATTTGTGGTAATTTACTCCTAACTTTTGCGGTAATTTATTCCCAAAATTTGCGCTATTTTATTCCAAACTTTTGTGCATGTAAATGTCAACTATATTTTTAATAAATGTTAAAAACTTGCGATTTTGATACCACTTTCACTTTTTAAAATGATACCAGTTATAATTGCCTTCTTATATCTATTCATAAGGAGGTTTTTGTATTTATGAATACAAAGATTAGTAAAGAAAATGTATTGAAATTATTAAAGAGGAAAAGGGATGGAACTCTTAAATCTAGTTTTAAACAATTAGAATTAGAGACTGGTTATACTAAGGGACATTTAAAAAAGTTATCTAAACAATTAGCGAATGAAGATATTGAAACATTGTCCAAACATAAAAATACAGGCCACACCTCTCACAATGGGGCCTGTAATGATGAGATAAGCTACATAGTCAAAATTAAACAGCTATATCCTAAAATCAGTGTAGCACAATTCAAAGATGTGTATGAGGAAGATATCGTATTAAATAAAGAGTATGAAGATGATGTAAACAAATATCATTTGCGTATTAGAAGTTATAACTTTTATCTTAATCTTTTTCATAAGATGAATTGGATATCGCCTATTAAACACAAAAGAAAAAACAGTTCTAATATGCATCTTCATTTATTAAGAAGACCAAGTGACAGGAAAGGTCATCTTATACAAATTGATGGTACCCCTTATGATTGGTTTGATAATGGAATAATGTATTGTTTACACTTAGCAGTTGATGATGCAACAAGTGAATTACTAGCTGGATGGTTTACTAGACATGAATGCTTATTTGGTTATTGTAAAATGTTTGAAATAATACTTAAAAAACACGGTATTCCTACATATGTTTATTCTGATAGACATACCATACTTAAAAATTCATCAGAAGATGGTGACACCATATTTAGACAAATTATGAGAAACATTGATATAGAACAAATATATGCCTTATCTGCTGAAGCTAAAGGAAGAATAGAAAGAGCTAATGGCACAATTCAAAGAAGATTACCAGTTGATATAAAACGCTTTGGTATAAAAGATTATGAAGAACTTAATATTTGGTTTAATGAGTTCTATATTTCCTATATGAATAAAAAGTTTTCTTTTTGTGCTATTGATCCTAATAGTGAATTTGAAGAAATACTTGATGATAATTTCAACTATAATCGTGTATTCTCAATTAAGTTTGATAGAGTAATAGGAACTAATTCTATGTTTAGTTTTGATTCACATATCTATAATTTGATAGATTCTACAACTGGTGAAGTGGTGTATATTAGAAAAGGTGTAAAGATTCAAGTTATATTAGAAATACTAACTAAAAAAGTATATGCCCAATATTATTCAAAAGTATATGAATGTATAGACTTAGGACCTAATTCTAAACATAGAGATCGTCAAGCTAATTCAGTTAAAGAACTAGATGAAATACTTAAAGATTTAGATAATAAGTAAATAATAAACCAATATAAAAAACAAGGCTTGGATACATCTATCTAAGCCTTATTAAGTGGTATCATTTTAACTTGCGTTCTACAACCATATTTCTTCTAGAACCCCTTCAAGATATTTAAAACAATTTATTAAGCATCTAAATAAGGTTTCTTGACGTCTATCTATAGTTAGTTCAATATATTTTAATTTTGAATAAGATAATATAAACAGAAAGATATTGATGGTATACTTTTCACCACTTTTAGAAACAAGAGTTAATGATTCCTTCCAATCAACTTGTCCTTGTAAGCCTGGGGTTGTTTCAACCCTTATAGTTGCTTTTTTAAGTAAATCTGTTTTCTTTTGTTTTACATACTTAGTTACTAATGATTTTGAACCCGAATAACCTTTATCAGATATTAAATCAAATATTGATACCGCACTGCATTGATACATCTCCAACTTATAAGCAATAACATCTTTGAACTCTTCTAATTTAGACGTACCTTTAAACTCTCTTTATTACCTAAGGCAATCTTTTTAGCGGTAGCCCAACTAATTCCTTGATCACGTGCAATTTGAGAAATGTTTAATTTCATATTCTTTACCTTCACCTCCTTCCTCTTTTTAACTTTGTCTGTTAGACACATTGTTATTTTCTTTTACCTCCTTTACATGACTTCTTCATTTTAGGCAAAAGAAAAACTTGAAGTAAATTGGTAACGTTATAATTGTGGAATTTTCTTCAAATTATAATTCCGTTTTTTATAAACTAACGTTTACGTTTTTTCTTCAAGTTAAGATTACTATTTACACTCCTTATTTTTTATGAACAGCAACAATGTATTTTTCATTGCCGGTTGGACCATCCCAATGTTCCTGTACCTGTCCAGCTTCATAACCATACCAAGTAT
>CAVDLK010000007.1:0-3694 GCA_963609745.1 Erysipelotrichaceae bacterium
GGTAAGAATTATGTTGCGGATTTCTATACTTGGACAAATAAGCAAGGCCAATACGATGTTGGCGGATTATATTATGTATGTAGTGGTAGAAGTGATTCAATAAAATATAAAGAAAATATTTACCAAAAAGCAAGAGATGGCTTTTATAAATATATCAATGAATATATTGATGAATATGGTAGTGAGAATTTAATTGAGGTTGCTAGTGTAGAGGTTGCAAGTTGTAAAAAATTAGATGATAAATACACTTTGTATGAATTTATTAGTTCAACACAAACTGGGGATGAGCAGTGGGAAGTAATCTATGATTATGTTGACCATGATGCTTATGCGGTTAGTTTAAGGTGGACTTATAATGAGAATACAAAATTAAATTTAAGTGATTATGCTAAGTCAATTAATTTAATTGTTATAGAAAATGATGGTAGGTATGAAATAGTTGAAGCAAGCGAGAAAACTATTGATATAAAAGACTATGTTGAAATTGAAGAAGAGACAGAAACAGAAGAATCAGAGTCAGAATCAGACTCAGAATAGTCAAGAGACTATTAAGGCTAAGAAAAGGCATATATCAAAGCAGAATCTTATAACACTTATTTCTGCAATCTTTTTGGTGTTAGCCCATATTGCCGTAATATTAGCTATTGCATTTTCTTTTAGATATTATGCAATTTATCCAGCTTTATTTGGTAGCATTGTTTGTATAGTAGTTTGTTTATTAATAATTGTTGATATTATCTTCTTTATTGGCTTTAATCATCAAGATTTGGCCTTAAAGATTATTTCATTGGTATTAGTTGTGTTTATGTTGGCTGGTGGTACGGTTGGTTCAGTATTATTACTTAAGACTAATAAAGTTGTTGATAATGTATTAGATAATAGTTCGAATAAATACGAAACATATTCTGGCGCATTTGTTTGTTATGACAAATACAATACTTATACTTCTTTAGAAGATTTAAAGGGTAAGAAAGTAGGTATGTTAACAGAGACTACTAATGGTATATCATATATTGCTTCTAATCTATTAAGTGATGCTGGTATTGATTATTCTAGAGTAGACTATAAGACTAATGCTGAATTAATGACAGCCTTAATTGATAATGTTGTAGATGCTATTGTAATTACTAGTGCTTATAGAAATATCTATAGTTTAGAAAGAGATGAGAATTCTCCATTTGCGCAATATTTAGATAACTTAGTTGATTTCAATACTTTTGAACAAGAATTAAAAATAGAAACAAATAAAAAAGCAAAGAATGTTAATACTGATCCATTTAATGTTCTATTAATTGGTTATTCAAGAACCGATATTGGATCAAGTGTTGGTTTAGCTGATTCAATTATTGTGGCTACTATTAATCCACAAACATATACTGTATCAATGATGTCTATTGCTAGAGACTCATTTGTACCTATTGCTTGTTATGGTGGCGAATATGACAAGATTAATTCTGGTAGATCTACTTCAAGAGCATGTTTTGTTGAAACAGTTGAAGATTTTATTGGCATGGATATTGATTATTACATGGAACTAGATTATTTAGGACTAGTTCAGATTGTAAATACTATTGGTGGTGTTAAGATTAATAACCCAGTTGATTTTACATTAGATGGTGTATATGTACCTGCTGGTGAATATGTTGCTGATGGACAAATGGCATTACAATTCTGTAGAGAAAGACATCATATGCCAAATGGTGACTTTGATAGACAACAACATCAAAAAGAAGTAATTATCGCGATAGCAAAAAAATTCATAGAGTCCGGAAGTGTTACATTGGCTTTGGATGCTATGGATGCTGCCTCTGATTATATGTCTACTGATTTAACTTTAAATCAATTAACCACTGTATTTAATTTATTATTAAATACTAAAAACTATACAAGTTTAAGTACTTTTGATTTAGTTGATTTCCAAACGCTAAGAATTACTGGTAGTGGTGGTATTAAATATTATTCATATTCTATGAGACTTCCGTTATGGGTATATTTGATTTATCAAGGTTCATATGATGAATCAATTGGCCATATGAAAGAAGTATTAGGAGAATATACAAGTATTAAACAGGATGATAATTTTGAATTCTCTTCAATAAATTTATATGAAAGACCAGCCTTCTATTCTGAGTCTTATCCAGATGAATTTATGTATACACCAGATCCAATGCCTGCTTATTGGGCATCACTATCAGGCATGAGTGTAAGTGAAGCAATGGCTTGGGCTAGTGAAAATGGTGTTAAGTTATCGGTATCTGAAATTATCCAAGCTAATGATTCTCGATATGATGCTGAATATGAAGGATTAGTATATGAACAATCTGTAAGATATGGTGCACTAATCTCTGAATATTCTAGTGGCACAATAACTGTTATGGGTAGTAGTGAAATTGATGAAAGCAAAGTTGTTCCTGACTTTGTTGGAAGTAGTTACTCTAAGGCTAAGAAGTGGGCTAATACTTATGGCAAGTATATTGACATTGAATTCTCTACTTCAGTAAATGGCGAAGTAGGTACAGTAGTTGAACAAACTCCTACTGCTTATACAAATATTGAAGATTGCAGTAAGTTAACTATCGTTGTAAAAGCTGGCCAATATAAGATTAAGTTCTCAAGCGATAGAGGAACTGTGCCATCTGACATAACAGTTACAACTGGTGATGATGAAGTTATATTCAAGAACTTAAATGATGAAGGATTATATATCTTTAAGGGTTGGTATACATCAAAAGGCAGTGACGGCAAGAAAGTTGAAAGTACCGATGATGTAAGTGGCAAGAATGGAGAAACTGTTACATTATATGCTAAGTGGACACAACTATATAATGTTACATTTGTAAGCGATGGAACTACTTATGCAACAAAGGTATCAACTGAGGATTTCCCTGCTAATCCAACAAAGAAGGGTTATATATTCGATGGTTGGTATGCGGACTCTACTAAGATAACAAGCATGGATAGCATTAAACAAGATACAACATTAAATGCTAAGTGGAGTGCGTGCACGACACATACTTGGGATAGTGGCAAAGTAACAACCGAAGCAACATGCGAGGGCGCCGGCATATTAACTAAAACATGTACGAAGTGTGGTGAGAACCAAGAAGAAACAATCGAAGCTTTAGGCCATGATTATCAAGATGTTGCTGAAGTTGCTGCAACATGCGATAGTCCAGGTACTACAGCAGGTAGAAAGTGTAGTAGATGTCAAAAAGTCGAATCAGGATGTGAGACTATACCTCAATTAACTGGTGAAGCATGTAATGTTTCAGCTCCAACATCGACAACACCAACACCTGGATCTGGTGATACAGGAGAAGGCGAAGAACCAACGGTAGCACCAGGATCATAGAATAATTAAAAATAAAAGTTGTAATGAAGGTGATGAAAACATTGCAACTTTTTTAAATTTTTTATGTGTAAGTTATCTTTAAAAGTATTGGTAACACAAGCATGATAGATGATAATACCATTAAAGGCTGTAGCGGCTTGCCTTATTAATGTGGATTTACCAACCCTACGTTTACCATATATTAGGATTGCTATTTTCTTCGAACAATTTTTAAATCTTAACTAAGTGGCTAAAGTTCTACTTGGCGACCTATAAACATATTTTTTTCTTAAATATTATACTGAATATTTTTTCACTAGATAAATATTCAGCATAAAATAATTTTATTTGACAGATATATCT